>JANXWN010000133.1 GCA_025351125.1 Caulobacteraceae bacterium
TATAAAGCTTACTGACATCACCGACCTTAATGCCATTGAAATGCACCTCGGCGCCTTGCGACAGACCGCGCACGGGACCCTGGAATATGATGTTGTACTCATCGAACGCGTGGCTGAAGCGGTTGCCGGCCAATAGGACGATAAACACCAGCAGTCCGATGAGGAGGGCCGTCGATATGACACCCATCAAGGCATAATTAGCGTTGCGCTCCATCACTCTGCTCCTTGCGCCGCGGCCCGACCGCGCGCGCCGTGGAAATAGCTTTGAATCCACGGATGATCGTTATGTTCCAGCTCTTGCACCGGCGCCATGGCCACGACCTTTTTATCCGCGATCACGGCGACTTGGTCAGTGATCCGATAAAGGCTGTCGAGATCGTGGGTGATCATGAACACGGTGAGTTTTAGACTGTCGGAAAGTTCGGCGATCAACGTGTCGAAGGCGGCGGCGCTGATCGGATCAAGGCCGGACGTCGGTTCGTCCAGGAACAACAGCTCAGGATCAAGCGCCAAGGCCCGCGCCAAGCTAGCCCGCTTGATCATCCCGCCGGACAGTTCCGCGGGCTTCAGGGCGCCTGCACCGACCGGAAGCCCGGCGAGCGCAATCTTGAGATCGGCCAATTGGCCGATTTCGTCCTTAGGCAGACCCGTATGTTCGCTCATCGGCGAGGAAACGTTTTCCTTGACCGTTAAGTTAGACCAAAGCGCGCCGCGCTGAAACAGCACGCCCCAGCGCTGCTCTATCGCGGTCCATTGACGCCGTTTGGCGGTGCGGATGTTTTGTCCAAAAATCTCCACGGTCCCGCCCTGCGGTTCGCGCAGACCGATAATCGTGTTGAGTAAAACTGATTTGCCCGATCCCGAGCCGCCGACCACGCCCACGACCGCGCCGCGCGGTATGGTCAGGTCCAAACCCTCATGCACGACGTTGTCGCCAAATTTTGAGACCAGGCCACGCACCGTGATTGGTGGCGCCTCGAGATCCAACGGCGTGTCGTCCGCGGCGCTCATATCTTCAATTTCATATAAATGAGGGCGAACACCGCATCGATCAGAATGGCGGAAAAGATCGCTTCAACGACAGCTGAAGTCACCCGCCGCCCTAGGGACTCGACGTCTCCGCCCACCGCCAAGCCTTGCCGGCAGCCGATGCCGGCGATCACCATCGCCATGACCGGCGCCTTGGACAAGCCGACCCAAAAATGCGTCAGGCCGACATTGTCGATCAAGCGTTGGAGAAACACCGCGGTTGTCAAATCCAGAACTGTCACGGCCACCAGCCAGCCGCCGGCCAATCCAGCCAGGGTGGCGATGAAGGTCAGCAGTGGGATAGTCAGCAACAAAGCCAGAAAGCGCGGGAAGACCAGCGCGTCAAACGCATCTATGCCCAGGACCTGCATGGCGTCGATTTCCTGGTTCATTTTCATCGCCCCCAGCTCGGCGGCGAATGACGAAGCGGAGCGACCGGCCAGCAATAGGGCGGTGATCAAGACGTTGAATTCGCGCAAGACCGCGATGCCGATCAACTCGACCACGAATAATTGCGCGCCGAACTGGCTGAGCATGTTGGCGCCCAGCAAGCCGACCACCGCGCCGATAAAGAACGTCGTTGTAGCGACGATCGGCATGGCGTCCAGGCCCGCGCGCTCCATCAACGAAAACACCGCCGCCCAACGGATGCTCGCGGGCTTGCGCATCGCGCGCCAAACGGCAGTCAGCAAATGACCATTAAACACGAATGTATCGACGACACTGTCGCCTAGGCCCATCACGCCGCGACCAAGCCGATCGAACAAGCCGTTGATCGGTCGGTAACGAACCGCCGGTGTCGGCGGCGTTTTCGACGCGTCGCGCACCAAATCGAGCAGCCTTTGCAGTTGTGGCGGAGCGATGATCGACGGCGCCGCCGCATCGTCGTGGCCCGCTCGCAGCAAGCCCCACGCGCCAGAGGTATCGCACCGACCTATACTTGTCAGATCAAGCGTGACGCCCCCTCGCCCTTTTAATTCCTTGGCCAAACGCTCGGGTGCGGCGCCCATTAAAATGGCTGTCCAGTCGCCGGTGAGCAGAGCCGTGACGCCGTTTTCGCTGTCCTTGATTTGATAGTCGGCGGCGTCTGGCATGGATCGGCGTTTGCGGCGCGAGCCCCTCTTGTGATCCCGGATTGATCGATCACGCCGCCAATCCTTAGAGGAGTATGCGCGAAGAGGGAATGCGTTCCCGAGCCAGGAGCGGACGGCGGGACCCTACCGCTCGCGGCGGCGCACTCGGTGTCCGTCGCTACGCCGTTCCAAACGATAGTACGTCAATCCTAATCTACCCCGCCCGCGCCTTCGGCGCGTGGGTGATCCGCAACAGGTTCGCCGCGCCCGGCGCGCCCATTGGCGGGCCGGCGATGATCAGGACGCGGGCGCCAGGCCCCGCGAGGCCGAGGTCGGCGGCGAGATGCGCCGCTTCGTCGGTCATGGCGGCGATACCGCGCGGTTGGGTGGCGACACGCGGCTCCAGACCCCATACCAGACCCAAGCGCCGCGCGACCGCCGCATCGGGGGCAATGGCGAGGATCGGCAGGATCGGGCGTTCCCTCGCCAGCCGCCGGGCGGTGCCGCCGGTGGTTGTGTAAGCGACCAGGCAGGCGGTCGAACGGGCTTCCGCCGCGCGGGTCGCCGCGGCGATGAGGGCGTCGACGTCTTCGTCGGCGCCTTCGCCGTGTTCGGCCCGCATCAGATTGGGCCAAGTCGGGTCGGCTTCCACCCGGCAGATGATGGCGTCCATCATGGCCACGGCTTCACGCGGATAGGCGCCGGCGGCGGATTCAGCGGAAAGCATCAGGGCATCGGCGCCTTCGTAGACGCCGTTGGCGACGTCGGAGGCTTCGGCCCGGGTAGGTGAGGGGCTGGAGATCATCGATTCCAGCATTTGCGTGGCGACGATCACCGGATCCGCGCCGCCGCGCCGCTCGCACAATGGTTTTTTGCGCCACGGGCACCTCCTCCGGGGCCAGCTCAACGCCCAAGTCGCCGCGCGCCACCATCAGGCCGTCGCTGACGTCCAAAATCGCCTCGAGGTCGCGCAGCGCGGCGGGCTTTTCGATCTTGGCGAGAATCGCGGCGCGTCCATTTACCAACTGTCGCAGATCGGCCATATCGGCGGCATGTTGCACGAACGACAGGGCAATCCAGTCGAGGCCGACGCGCAGAGCGAAGTCCAGATCAATCCTATCTTTGGCGGTCAGAGCCGGCACCGGGATAGTAAGGCCCGGCACGGCCAGTCCCTTGTTGTTGGACAGCGACTCGCCCGCGACGACTTCGACGTCGGCGAAGCCGTCGCCCGCCCCGACGACCGACAGGCGCACCTTCCCGTCGTCGAGCAGAAGCAGGGCGCCGGGGGTGAGGACCTTCAAAACTTCGGGATGCGGCAATTGTACACGACGGTGATCGCCCGGAGTCGAATCGAGGTCGAGCCGTAAAACCTGGCCACGGTCTAGCTTGATCTTGCCGCCTTCGAACGCGCCGAGGCGAAATTTGGGACCTTGCAAATCCCCCAACGCGGCCAACGGTCGCCCGAGCGCCTGTTCGGCGGCGCGCACGTCGTTCAGCGCCACGGCATGGTCGTCATGCGTTCCGTGACTGAAATTCAGACGAAAGACATCGACCCCGATCCGGGCGAGGGCGAGCACGTTCTCCGGCCCGCGGCTGGCGGGGCCCAGAGTGGCGACGATACGGGTGCGGCGTTGGCGGATCATGCGCCGTCCATTACGTCAGTTTGTGCGACAAAGCCGTTAAAAATCGACCAGCGATTGGAGCGTTGTTAGACGCCACCGACCTGGCTTGCGGGTCGACCCAGTTAGTCGACCGGATTCCAACGCGTCGCCGGCTGGGTGGCCGCGATGGAGCGGGGGCCGGATGACGCCGCCGCGCCGCCGCCGTGGCCGCCGCCGCCGGTTTTTCCGCCGGCGGGACGCGTCCGGCGCCGGTTTTGGTTTCGACCGCCGCCGCCGGACGGGGGTCCGTTGCGACCTTGCCGCGACCGCTCGGGCTTGCGGTCGGCGGACGTCTTGGGTTCCACCGCCGCTAGGGCGCCCAGTGACCGATCATTTCGGCGGTCAAAGGCCGGAATAGTCTGGCGGGTCAGCTTTTGGATGTCTTTGAGCAAATTGCGCTCATCGTCGCTCACCAAGGCGATGGCCACGCCGTCGGCCCCGGCGCGCGCGGTGCGACCGATGCGGTGGACATAGGCTTCCGGAACATTGGGCAGGTCGAAATTGATCACGTGCGTAACGGCGTCGACGTCTATGCCGCGCGCGGCGATATCGGTGGCGACCAGAACCCGCGCCTCACCCGCCTTAAATGCCGCCAGAGCCCGCTCGCGCTGACCTTGCGACTTATCGCCGTGAATTGAATCGGCGCGAATCTGCACGCTGTCCAAATATCTCGCCACCCGGTCGGCCCCGCGCTTAGTGCGGGTAAATACCAGAGTGCGGGCCATCTTGGCGTCGTCGAGCAGTTGCGCCAGCAGATGACGTTTGCGGTCGGTTTCGACGAATAGAACGCTCTGGTTGATTTTAGTCACCGTTGTCGCCGACGGCGTGACGGCAACCCTAGACGGATTGACAAGCAATTCCCCCGCCAATTTGCCGATTTCGGTGGGCATGGTGGCGGAAAAGAACAGGTTCTGGCGCTTCTTGGGCAAGGTCGCGACAATACGGCGAATCGGCGGGAGAAATCCCAGGTCCAGCATTTGATCGGCCTCGTCGAGCACGAACACTTCGACGGCAGACAGATTGGCGACCTTTTCGTTGATGTGGTCGATCAGCCGACCGGGGGTGGCGACCAGCACGTCGACGCCGGCGGCCAGGGCGCGCACTTGCGGGCCGTATTTTACCCCGCCGAACACGACGGCGACGGAAAAACCCATATGCCGGCCGTAGGTGCGGAAGCTTTCGGCGATCTGGCTGGCGAGTTCGCGAGTGGGCGCCAGAACCAAGGTGCGGCAACCACGGCGGGGCGCCGGTTTGGGGTCTGCGGCGAGACGTTGCAATATGGGCAGGGCGAAGGCGGCGGTCTTGCCGGTGCCGGTTTGCGCTATACCCAGCAAGTCTTGGCCGGTCAAAACGGCGGGAATGGCTTGCGCCTGAATCGGGGTGGGGATGGTGTAATTTTCGTCGGCGAGGGCCTTCAACAAAGGCTTTATGAGGCCAAGTTCGGTAAACATAGTCACGGTTAAAATGTCTTTCACATGCGCGAATCGCGCGTCCTCGCTGGCTGGCGAGACGCGCCGAATGGCGTTCTATTTTGGGGAGCGCCCCGCGTGGCCGGGCGATCGGTGATGTCTTTTCAAGCGCTCGACAGGCCGGATTGCGAACAAGCAATCCTCACGCGACTGGAGCACCGAAAACGCCTCCAAGAACGGGGCGTACTGGGCCAATCGTCGATTGGCGCGGCAAAGTCAAGGGTTTATGGCGAAGCGCATGACCCTCAAGACCCTCATCGTCGCCGCCTGCGCCCTGGTTGATATCGACGGACGCGTCCTGCTGGGCAAACGCCCGGCCGGCAAGGCGATGGCCGGACTATGGGAATTTCCCGGCGGTAAGATCGAGCCCGGCGAAACGCCGGAAGCCTGTCTGATTCGGGAGCTGGACGAGGAATTGGACATTGCCATCACCCACGCCTGCCTCGCGCCGTTCGTCTTCGCCAGCCACGCTTACGAGGGTCATCATCTGTTGATGCCTCTCTTTCTTTGCCGCCGTTGGGAGGGCCAGCCACGCGCCAAAGAGCACGAGGCCCTGGCCTGGGTCAAACCGGCGAGGATGAGCGACTATGCCATGCCCCCGGCCGACGCGCCTTTGGTGGCTTGGCTGAGGGATTTAATTTAGCCGCCCGCCTTGTCTCCCGCGTCTTGCTCCACCACGCCCAACGCATCGGCCAACCGCACTTGAGCCGAACCTGGGCGCAGCGGCTTTTGCTGGTCGCGATGCGGCGCCCAGCCCGTCAAGGTGATGATCTCGAAGGTGGCCCGCACTCGCCCGTCGGCATCGGAAAACCACCGCGCGTAATGCTCGCACGTCCGGCGCACGACCGCTTTGGTGAGCATCGGGCCGGATCGATCCGTCAGGGCGCCGGTCTCACCCATGGCGCGCAAATCCGCCATGACGTCGAGCGCTTGGTCATAGCGCACGGTCACCATATCGGTATCCACCACCGGAAGGGCGAAGCCAGCGCGTCGCAACAGGTCGGCGCCGTCCGCCGCGTCGATGAACGGCGAAACGCGCGGGGCCGCCCCGCCGCGCAAGCTTTCTTCGGCGGTCAACAGCGATTGCCGCAGTTCCGTCAGCGTCGCGCCACCGAGCAGGGAGATCATCATCAAACCGTCTGGTTTCAAAGCGCGACGGATCTGGATCAGCGAGCCCACGAGATCGTTGACCCAGTGCATCGCAACGGACGAAACGACCAAGTTCACGCTCGTCTCGGCGAAAGGTAGACGCTCTTCGTCGGCGACAAGGCGAACACCCCTGCCTGGCTTGATCATGATTTCACTCAGATCGGTCTCAATCAGCGTATCGATTTTCGCCGCCGCCGCGCTGGTTGCGAGGGCGTCGCGGAATGCGCCGTCGCGCGCGCCCAGATCGACGGCGACCGCGAACCGGCGGTGGATCGCCTCGATCCGCGCCACCAAGTCCTCGGCCACCCGGCGTTTGAGGAAATCGGCGCGGTGGAAAAGCGGTGCGGCGCGATTTAGGCGTCGACGATGCAGCGTGGAATCGAAAATATTGGGCGGGGCGGTCATGGCGAGCGATTGTGCAGCTACTGCACCGCGACCGAATGTGCAAAGCTAACGTTGAGGGAGGGGCGTTTGTGATTTTTACGATGATAGCGGCGCCAAACCTTCGCGCGGCGGCGGGCCGCGCGCTCGATCTGCTGCTCCCTCCCCGCGCGCTCGATGAGGCGACGGGAAAGCCGGCCTCGGTCCAATCTCACGGCCTCAGCGCCGAGTCTTGGGGCCGGATCGCTTTTATCGATGCGCCGTTTTGTGACGGCTGCGGCGCGCCGTTCGAGTATGATTTGGGGCCGGGTGTGCTGTGTGTCGCCTGCCAAATCCGCAGGCCGTCGTTCGATCGCGGTCGCGCCGCGTGTTTGTATGACGAATATTCCCGAGACCTCATTCTCAAGCTCAAACATGCCGACCGTACCGATCTTTCCGGCCTGTTCGCGCGCTGGCTCGCCCGTGCCGCGGCGGATGTCCTCGTCGAGGTCGACGCGGTGGTGCCTGTGCCGCTGCATCGAGCTCGCTTACTCGCACGGCGTTACAACCAAGCCGCCGAAATTGCCCGCCCGCTGGCCCGCGCCGCCGCCAAGGCTTATTTTGCCGATGCCTTGATCCGCCGCCGCCCCACGGCGAGTCAAGGCGGCAAGTCGGGCGACGCGCGACGCCGAAACGTGGCGGGGGTGTTCGCTGTTCCCAAGGCTTGGCGCCGTAAAATCGAAGGCAAGCGGCTGTTGATCGTCGACGATGTTCTGACGACCGGGGCGACGGTCGAAGGCTGCGCCCGCGCGCTGAAAGCCGCCGGAGCCTTGGGCGTCGACGTGGCGGTGATCGCCCGGGTGAAACAAATGCCCGGACGCGCTATATAACCTGATCGCGACTTAGTCTTTTTGCCGTTTGCTTGTGCTATCAGGTCACCATGTCCCACGTCACTATCTACACCCGTCCGTTCTGCGGCTTCTGCGGCGGCGCGCTGAGCCTGCTGCGAGAGAAGGGTGTCGCCTTCACGGAGATCGAGGCGGGGTTCGATCCCGTCAAGCGCCAAGAGATGATCTCCCGTTCTGGGCGCAGCACCTTCCCGCAAATCTTCGTCGGGGATACCCACATCGGCGGATGCGATGAATTGATGGCGCTCGACAAGGCGGGCAAACTCGGTCTGTTGTTGAAGACCTGATGCTCAAGGTCGCCCTCATCCAACTGCGCACGCCGGCGTCGCAGGCGGCGGCGCTCGCGCACGCCGCACCGCTGATTCGCGCGGCGGCGGCGACGGGCGCGCACTTGGTCGCCTTGCCCGAAGGGGCCAATATTCTTCAGCGCGACCGCCGCAAATTATTTGAGGCGATCACCGCGCCCGAGACCGACGCGGCCGTCGTCGGATTTCGCGCCTTGGCCGCCGAACTAAGCGTTTGGCTGTTGATCGGCTCCGCCATGGTGCGACGTAACGACGGCAAGTGCGCCAATCGTTCGATTCTCGTCGCTCCCGACGGTGCGGTGACGGCGAGTTACGACAAGATACATATGTTCGACGTCGATCTGCCGAGCGGCGAGCGCTACCGTGAGTCCGCCGTTTACGAACCGGGTGTTCGCGCGGTTGTCACGCGGGCGGCCGGCGCCGGGCTCGGCCTGACGATTTGCTATGACGTGCGTTTTCCCGCCCTGCATCGGGCCCTCGCCAAGGCCGGCGCGCAGATTTTGACAATTCCCGCCGCCTTTACCCGCCCCACCGGCGCGGCGCACTGGGAGGTTTTGCTGCGCGCCCGCGCTATCGAGACCGGGTCGTTCGTCCTGGCGCCGGCGCAGGGAGGAACGCACCAAGACGGTCGTGAAACTTGGGGCCGTTCGATGATCGTGGGGCCGTGGGGCGACATTTTGGCCATCGCCGATCATGACGAACCGTGCGTCGTTAGCTCCAGCCTTCAGTTGGCCCAAGTCGACAAGGCGCGGTGCGCCGTCCCCGCCCTGCTCAACGACCGCGCGTTCGCCGCGCCATGATCCGCTACGCCCTCGCCTGCGACCTCGGCCATGCGTTCGAGGGCTGGTTTAGCGCCTCGGTCGACTATGACGAGCAAGCCGCGCGCGGTCTGTTGTCCTGCCCGGTGTGCGATTCCCAAGCGGTGCGCAAACAGATCATGGCCCCCGCCGTCGCCGGAGCGTCAAAGCGTGACGAAAACGGCGGCCCCGCCGCCCATCGCGCAGCTCAACACGCCACGATGGTGGAGATGATGACGCAGGTCCGCCGACATGTCGAAAGTACCTTCGATTATGTGGGCCCTAAATTCGCCGCCGAAGCCCGCGCCATCCACGACGGCAAGGCCGAAGAACGCGGTATCTACGGCGAAGCCACAAAGGCCGAAGTGACGGCTCTGGTGGCCGACGGCGTATCGGTCGCGCCTCTGCCGCCCGAGGCGCCGAAGAAAAAGCAATTGAATTGATGGTGGAGCGGCCCAAAAGCGCCCGCCTCATCCGCCTTCCACGTTCTGCCGCAGAAAGACCGCATAGCCCGCATCGTCCAGGG
>JANXWN010000149.1 GCA_025351125.1 Caulobacteraceae bacterium
AAAATGCCGATGCCGCGGGTGCGCAAATAGCCGATGACGTCGCGAATATCGGCGATCGCCAGGGGATCGATGCCGGCGAACGGCTCGTCAAGCAACATGAAGGCCGGCTCGCTGGCCAGGGCGCGGGCGATCTCGACCCGGCGCCGTTCGCCGCCAGACAGGGCCACCGCCGGCGAGGTGCGCAGGTGATCGATATGCAATTCGGACAATAGGGCGTTGGTCGTTTCGCGCACCTTGGCCCGCGACGGTTCGCGCATTTCCACCACCGCCATGACGTTTTGCTCGACCGTCATGCCGCGAAAGATCGAGGTTTCTTGCGGCAGATAGCCCAGGCCCAGCCGAGCGCGCTGGTACATCGGCAAATTGGTGATGTCTTCGCCGTCCAGCCAGATCTGCCCGTAATCAGCCGCTATAAGGCCGGTGATCATGTAAAAGGTGGTGGTTTTGCCCGCGCCGTTAGGGCCGAGCAATCCGGCCACCTCGCCGCGCGCCAACCGCAGACTGACGCCCTTGACCACCTGGCGACCGCGAAACGACTTTCCGACCCGATCGACGATCAGGCCGTCGGCCGTCGGCGCGGCGGCGGCGGCGATCGGTTTTCGTCCGCGAAGCGATAAAATATTCATGCCCAAACGCCTATCACGGATGCGGCGTATCGGCGGGGGTATTGTTGTTTTCCGGATAAAACACGCCGCGCACCCGACCCGGTTTTCCGGCCCCGACGACGTTGGATTCCATCCGCGCCTGGCGGGTCGACACCTTGATGATCAGCCGGTCGGCGCGCGCGACATTGAGACCCTGCACAACGATTACGTCGCCGGTGATGACGATTTCGTCGTTCCCCGCCGAATACACCGCATGATCGCCCCGCGCGCGCCGCTCGGGCGTGACATAAAACACGTGCCCCTCCGCTTCGATCCGCTCGGTGCCGCCGCACGCCGGCTGGCCGTTGGCGCCCACGCCCTTGGGCCGCGAATAGACGCTGATGGTGTCGGCCCGCAGCCGCGATTTAGCTTGCAGAGCTTCGGCGGCCCCCCGCCAAATCGCCACGCATTTGGAATTGACCACCTCGGCCTCGTTGGCAGTGATATCGATCGGCGCCGCGGAGTGGGTGTCGATCCCGGACCCCGCCGCCGTGGCTGTCTGGCCGCTCAGCGCCAGCAGCATCGCCGCCATTAGCGGCAGTGCGGCGCCGGCCCGCAACGTCGATCGCTTCATACGCCAAACCTTTCACACCGGCGCGCTCGCGCCCGTGGGCTTTACTTAATGCGGATTGAGCCGCGCGTGAACGCCGCCCTTGAAAATCACCCGATCGCCTTTGTCGTAGACATCGAAACTCTTGGAATTGAGCGCCCCGAGCGGGGTTTTGCTGTCGATCGCGCCGGCGCCGTTGACCTCGCCGGTGCGGGTATTGACCACCGCCTGATCGGTGGCGAAGCTCGAGGTCTTGGCGTTGTCGGCGCGCACATGGCCACGCAGGTAGAGAATGCGGGTATCCTCCAGGTAGACCCCGTCGTCGGCGGTCAGGTTCGAGGGGTGGACGCCATCGACGTCCAAAGTCACCGTGGGGTGGCGCAACAGCACTTTCTGAAACGAGGTTTCGTCGCGCGACGCCTGACTGGCGCCCAGCGTATAGGCGCGACCTTGATTGTCGCGGCCGTAGAAGTGCGGGTTGATCATGCGGATCGGCGCCGACGTCTCCTTTTGCACCGAATCGTGGCGGCGGATGGCGTGGGTGGCCACCAAAGCGGCCAGCACGCCGACGATCGCGACCATGGTCATCGGCAAAACCACCCGCAAAATACGCACCAAGCGGCTGTGCACCCGGGCCTTGCCGCGCGGTAGGGCTTGGCCGTCGGTCGGCTTGGTCGGCCGCAGGGGCGAGGCGGGCACACCGTCAGTCATGCGAGAAGATATCCTGCTCGTCCCACCCGGCATTGTCGAGCGCGGCGCGCGTCGGCAAGAACGCGAAACAGGCCTGCGCCAAGGCCATTCGCCCCTCGCGGATCAGCATGGCGTCGAGCCGCTCTTTCAAGGCGTGCAAATTGATCACATCCGAGGCGGCATAATCGCGTTGTTCCGCCGACAACCGCGCCGCGCCCCAGTCGGAGCTCTGTTGCGCCTTGGAGATGTCGATGCCGAGCAGCTCGCGCGTCAGGTCTTTTAAGCCGTGCCGGTCGGTATAGGTGCGCACCAATTTGGACGCGATCTTGGTGCAATACACCGGCGCGCTGACCACGCCCAAATGCCGCTGGAACATGGCGATATCGAACCGCCCGAAATGGAAAATCTTCAACACCGCCGGATCGGCCAACAGGCGTTTGAGATTGGGGGCGTGATAGGTTGCGCGGTCCAATTGCACGACATGCGCGTCCCCGTCCGGCCCGCGCAATTGCACCACGCACAGGCCGTCGCGACCCAGCCGCAAGCCCATGGTTTCGGAATCGACGGCGACCGAGGCGACGCC
>JANXWN010000166.1 GCA_025351125.1 Caulobacteraceae bacterium
CGCGATGGCGCCGCCGCTGTCGTCGATGTGGTCTCGGTCGCACTCTTGAGAGGATCGGAAATCGATTTCGTCGACGAGCTGGCGGCGTCCGAATTTCGGGTGCGCAACCCTAATGCGAAGTCGAGTTGCGGCTGTGGCGTCAGTTTTTCTGTCTGAGCGACGAGCAAAGCGTGCGCATCGCCACCTGGAACGTCAATTCGATCAATGCGCGACTCGATACGGTCGTCGCTTGGTTCGAAGCGGTGGCGCCGGACGTCGCCTGCCTCCAGGAAATCAAGTGCATCGACGAGAAGTTTCCGACGGAAGCTTTTGAACGATTAGGTTATAATGTGGCCGTTCATGGTCAGAAGAGCTATAACGGCGTCGCGTTGCTCTCAAAAATACCGTTCGAGGATGTGCGGCGAGGCCTCCCCGGCGACGACAACGACCAACAGGCGCGCTATATCGAAGCGGTGATATACGGGGCGCGACCTGTGCGCATCGCGGGAATCTACCTGCCCAATGGCAATCCGGTCGGCACCGAAAAATACGATTACAAAATGGCTTGGATGGCTCGGCTCGAGGCACACGCGCGCGACCTGATGACGCTCGAAGAACCTCTTGTAATCGCGGGCGACTATAACGTTATCGCCGAGCCCGCCGATGTCTACGATCCCGCTGCGTGGATCGGTGATGCGCTTTATCAGCCGCGGACACGCGCGGCTCTTCGCGCCCTCAAGAATCTCGGGCTTACCGATGCCTATACGGCCGCCGACGGCGCGGCCGCCGGCTATACATTTTGGGATTACCAAGCGGGCGCATGGCCAAAAAACCATGGTATCCGTATCGATCACCTGCTGTTATCGCCACAAGCCGCTGATCTATTAGGCGAAGTCACTATCCATCGTGACGTTCGCGCCGGAATGAAACCGTCAGACCACGTACCCGTCGTGGCGGAGTTGAAGCTTTAGGTCGGGAAAACAGGTGGCCCGCGCCGGGGGTTGGTCATGTCAACGCAAAGGCCATACCGGCCCGGGCGTGAATGTCGGTCGTGTCAAACGCCGGGACCGGCATGTCCGCAGTGCTCACCAGCAAGCCGAACTCCGTACAACCCAGGATCACGCCGTCGATGTCGTCGCGGGCGACAGCGCGCCGCGTCATCGCGATGACGGCGTCGCGCGACTCCGGCTCGAACCGTCCCTGCACCAATTCATCGAAAATGATCGCATGCAGGCGGTCACGGTCAGCGGCCTCGGGGACAACGGCATCGACCCCGCCTGCCCGCAGGCAATCGCGGTAAAACGGTTTTTCCATCGTAAAGCGCGTCGCGAGCAGGAGCGGCCTGCGCACGCCCGCGGTTTGCACGGCGGCGGCCGTGGCGTGGGCGACATGAATTATCGGCGTCGACACGGCCGCCGCGACCTCCGGAGCCATCAGGTGCATGGTATTGGCGCAGATCATCAAGCCATCCGCCCCGGCGCCTTCGAGCCGCCGCGCGGCATCGATCATGACGGCGGTAGCGCCGGCCCAGTCTCCCGCGGCTTGCATCGCGGCAATCGGGGCGAAATCGACGGACCAGACAATAAGTTTGGCCGAGTGCTGGCCGCCCAGTCGCTGCCGCGCGAGACGGTTGAGCCTCTGATAGTAAACCGCCGTGCTCTCCCAGCTCATCCCGCCAATGAGGCCCAGCGTTTTCACTCAAATATCCGCGTAAACATGCCGTTCACCCTTGTATCCGGGGTGCGTGACGGCCCCCAAGTGCGCCGGTCCGACACCTTGGGCAAATTTCCACAGCGCGCCGGACCCATAAGCGGTTTCACGCGGGGTCCAGTGTCGTTTGCGATTTTCCAGTTCGATTGGATCGACTTCAAGCTCAATCGTCCCAGCGTCGGCATCGATGGCGATAATGTCGCCGTCATGAATCAGGGCGATGGGACCGCCCTCTTGGGCTTCGGGGCCGATGTGACCCACGCACAGACCGCGCGTGGCCCCCGAGAAACGGCCGTCGGTGATCAGCGCCACCTTGTCCCCCCTGCCCTGTCCAGATAGCGCCGCCGTGGTCGAGAGCATTTCGCGCATGCCGGGGCCGCCTTTTGGCCCCTCATAGCGGATCACCAAAACCTCACCGTCTTGATAATCTCCGTTTGCGACCGCGGCGAAACAAGCATCCTCGCCGTCGAACACTCTGGCCGGTCCGCGGTGCGCACGGTGCGAGGCCATGCCCGCCACTTTCACGATGCCGCCGTCGGGCGCCAGCGAGCCCCACACCCCGACCACGCCGCCGGTAGGCGACAAAGGATTGCTGATCGGACGAATAACGTCTTGATCACCACGCCAGCGCACGTCGGCAAGGTTGTCCGCCAGGGTCTTTCCCGTGACGGTCATGCAATCGCCGTTGAGATAGCCGCCTTCCAGCATCGTCTTTAAAAGAACCGGCACGCCGCCCGCTTCGCCCATGTCCTTGGCGACATAGCGCCCCCCGGGTTTAAGATCGGCGAGATAGGGTGTGCGACGCATGATCTCGCAGACGTCGCGCATGGTAAATTCAATGCCGCATTCGTTCGCCATGGCCGGTAAATGCAGCCCGCCATTCGTCGATCCTCCGGTGGCGGCGATAACCGCCGCGGCATTTTGGAACGCTTTGAGCGTGCAGATATCGCGCGGACGAATATTGCGCTCGATCAGTCGCACGACCGCTTCACCCGACGCCACGGCGTATTGATCCCGGCTTTCATAGGGAGCCGGGAGAGCTGACGATAAAGGCAGGGCCAGACCAATCGCCTCGGAGACGCAGGCCATCGTGTTGGCCGTAAACTGGCCCCCGCAGGCCCCTTCACCGGGGCATGCGTGACGTTCGAGATCGCAAAGATCGTCCAACGACAAATTTCCGGCTGAATGTTGTCCGACGGCCTCGAACACATCGACGACGGTAACGTCCTTGCCGCGCCAACGTCCCGGCATGATCGATCCCCCGTAAAGAAATACCGACGGCACGTTCAGACGCAACATGGCCATCATCATTCCCGGCAGGCTTTTGTCGCAGCCGGCGACGCCAACGAGGGCGTCATAGCTGTGCCCCCGCACAGTCAATTCCACCGAGTCGGCGATGACTTCGCGACTGACCAGGCTTGAACGCATACCTTCGTGGCCCATCGCGATACCGTCGGTAACGGTGATCGTGCAGAACTCGCGTGGCGTGGCTCCGGCCGCTTTGACGCCGACGCTGACCGCGTGCGCTTGCCGCATCAGAGCGGTGTTGCAGGGCGCCGCTTCGTTCCAACATGACGCTACGCCGACGAAGGGCTGCTCGATCTCCTTGGTGCCCAGGCCCATGGCATAATAGTAGGAGCGGTGCGGCGCACGCGCGGGTCCTTCCGTCACGTGGCGGCTTGGCAGTTGGGATTTATCCCAGGCGCCGTGGGGTCTATTGTTCATGAGATGGCCTATAGAGAGTGAAGAAGGCTTCCCTAGCCGAGGGAAACCCCGGCGCAAAGCCCGTTGTTGATGAAGAGGTGCTCGTGAACCTGAACGCCGTTTCGATCGGGATCGACCCCCCGCGCGAGGT
>JANXWN010000174.1 GCA_025351125.1 Caulobacteraceae bacterium
ACCCGCTCCATCGCTTCGCGCCGCTTTACGTCGAATTTAGCTGCCAGCGACCGGATCGTCCGCTAACTTAGAAGACTTACTGGGTCGCCCGCGATCCTGGCGCGGAGTTTAGGATGCGGCCTTCGGCCATTCTTTACGCGATCAGCGCGGCGGTTGTCAGTCTATCGGCCGCGCGAGCGACGGCGGCGACCGGTCCGTCGGTGCAGATTCGGGGAGCCGCCCTGAGGGTCGTGGTGATTCCCGAAAATCGCCGCGATATCGCCGTCGTTGTCGTGCGGGGCTCGCGCGGACTTCCGCTCAAGGTCAGGTGGGCGGGCCGACAAGTAACCATTATCGGTAACGTGGCCCGGCGTGTGCGCGGGTGCGGCGTGGCGAACGCGACCCGATCGATTCGGATTTGGGGGCGCGGCGAGACGCCCCTCGCGGAACTGCCGCAGATTGTCCTTCGAACGCCGATGGACGTGCACATTTCCGCCGGTGAGGCGGTGTTCGGCGTGATCGGACGCACGGCGAACCTCGACCTCACGAACCAAGGCTGCGGCGCCTGGACCGTAGCTAACGTCGCGGGGCGGATGCGCGTGGATCAAGCCGGCGCGGGGCTCACCCGGACGGGGACGGCGCAGTCGGCCGATCTTAGCGTCGCCGGATCGGGTCGATTAACGACGCAGGCGGTCGGCGGGGCGCTGACGGCGGTTTCCAGCGGGGCGGGCGATATTGACGTGGTCTCGACAAAGGGCCCGCTTGACGCCCGGATCGCTGGCGCCGGCGCCGTCCGTATCGCCAGCGGTGAGGCGCTTCGAATGAAAGCCTCTATCGCCGGATCGGGCGATATCGCCTTTGGCGGCGCGGTGAAAGACCTTAACGCGATGATTGCCGGATCGGGCCGGGTCAGGGTCGCGCGAGTGGCTGGGACGGTGACCAAGCGGGTGTTCGGCGCGGGCAATGTGGTGATCGGGCCCTGAAGACCGTCTTTCGGGTTTCGAATGCCGTCGCGGACCGTTGACGTGGCGAGGCTTCGCGAGTATCACCCCGGCTCTTGTCGAGGCCCCGTCACGCTGATCGGTCCCGATGAACCGGCGGTCCCGCATACGGATCGCCTGCCGCGCCGAGGTCGCTCCTGCGTTTCGGCGCTGTTTGGTGTTTATCGGATGTGATCGGCTTGGGGCCGCGAAGTCCACGATCATCCCAGCGAGGCCCGCTAAGTCGGCGGGTCTTGAGTTGTAACGAAAGAGCTCATGCCGACAGTCAACCAACTGATCCGGAAACCCCGCACCAATAAGCCGGCCCGCAACAAGGTTCCGGCCTTGAAGGGCTCGCCGCAACGGCGCGGCGTCTGCACACGGGTTTATACGGTGACGCCGAAGAAGCCGAACTCGGCGCTTCGGAAGGTGGCCAAGGTGCGCCTGACTTCCGGCATTGAAGCGGTGTGCTACATCCCCGGCGAAGGCCACAATCTGCAGGAGCATTCCGTGGTCCTGATCCGCGGCGGCCGGGTGAAGGATTTGCCGGGCGTACGCTATCACATTTTGCGCGGCGTCCTCGATACCCAAGGGGTTAAAGATCGCAAGCAGCGTCGTTCGCACTACGGCGCCAAGCGCCCGAAATAAGGAATTAATCCATGTCCCGCCGCCGCCGTGCTGAAAAACGCGATGTCCTGCCCGATCCGAAATTTGGCGATCTCGTGCTCACCAAATTCATGAATTATGTGATGTACGAGGGTAAGAAAGCCGTCGCCGAAAACATCATTTACGGGGCCTTCGACGTGATCGAGGCGAAGCGTCGCGACCAAGGCCCGTTGGAGACCTTCCACGCCGCGCTTGAAAACGTCTCGCCTTCCGTGGAAGTGCGGTCGCGCCGCGTTGGCGGCGCCACCTATCAAGTGCCGGTCGAAGTCCGCAACGTGCGCCGTCAGGCGCTCGGCATTCGCTGGATCATCACCGCGGCGCGCGAGCGCAACGAAAAGACGATGACGGAGCGGCTCTCGGCCGAGTTGCTCGACGCGTCGAATGGCAGGGGGAATGCCGTCAAGAAGCGCGAAGACGTGCATCGGATGGCGGAAGCCAACCGCGCCTTCTCGCACTATCGCTGGTAACGGCGAAGCAACGGAATTTAAGGAACAACCCATGCCCCGCGTTCATGCCATAGAGGACTACCGCAATTTCGGTATCATGGCGCATATCGATGCCGGCAAGACCACGACCACCGAG
>JANXWN010000261.1 GCA_025351125.1 Caulobacteraceae bacterium
GGCGACCTGCGCCAGAACGTGACCCGCTGGCTGATGACGGTGGAAATCCAGATGGCGCCGCCGGAACCCGCGCCACAGCGCATGTTCGAAATGCACATGGACCCTCTGACCGGCGAAAACGAACGCTCGATGGCGATCGCCGACAGGACCTTGGCCGGCGGCTCCGCCGACGACCGCGCCGCCCTGCCGTTCTCGGCCCTGCCCGCCGGCTACGAACGCACCGGCCGTAACGCCCCGTGCCCCTGCGGGTCGGGCCGCAAGTTCAAGCATTGCCACGGGGTGCTGGTTTAGGGGCGCGCGACATGCGGCCCCACCCCAAGCCTCCGAAGCACCCCTCTTTTTTCCTCAAAGCTCCGTCTTGGCCGGGCGAGTCGCGACCATCCATTTTGCGCCGTTCGTGGGGAGGGCGCGCCGGCGCGGCCATTGCGAGACCGCGCCGAATGGGTCGCCGGGACTCGCCCCGCGATGACGGAATTTGGGAGAGCAAAAAGGCGATGAGCTGGTAGCGGATCGACTCGTAGCCATGACGGCGTCGTTTCCGGCTGTCGCGATGACGTGTATTGACACCGAGATGTCCACCGCCCCGCTTATCCCACCCTCCCCTGACGTCGACGATTATGTGCGCGCCGTAACAGACGCCGCGCCGCTTGCATTGTTGCCGCAAAACGATCCGTTCGCCTTGTTCGAAACTTGGCTGCGCGAGGCGGCCAAATCCGAGCCGAACGATCCCAACGCCATGACCCTGGCGACCGTCGACGCCGACGGACTGCCGGACGCGCGGATGGTGTTGCTCAAAGGCGTCGATGCGCGCGGGTTCGTGTTCTATACCAACATCGAAAGCACCAAGGGGCATGAACTGACCCTAACGCCCAAAGCGGCTTTGGTGTTTCATTGGAAATCATTGCGCCGCGCGGTGCGGGTGCGCGGATCGGTGGAAGTCGTGGCCGACGCCGAAGCCGACGCCTATTTCGCCACGCGGGCGAGGCCGGCGCAGATCGGGGCCTGGGCCTCGGCGCAATCGCGCACATTGCCGGATCGTTTCGCCTTAGAGAAAGCGGTCGCGACGGTCGGCCTGCGGTTCGGTCTGGGCAAGGTGCCGCGCCCGCCGCACTGGTCGGGTTATCGCGTGATCCCGGCAAGTCTGGAGTTTTGGCGCGACCGGCCGTTTCGCCTTCATGAGCGATTGCTGTTTGAACGCCCGGCCGCCGCCGCCGGCCAAGACTGGACGACACGGCGGCTCTATCCCTAAAGTTGGTCGCGAACCCTTGGGAGGACAAACGACCTTGCGCGGACTCATGCAGGATTGGCCGTTAACGGTCGACAAGCTCCTTGATCACGCCGCGCAGTGGCACAGCGAGCGCGAGGTGGTGACGCGGTCGGTCGAGGGGCCCATCGTCCGCACGACCTACGCGCGGATCCATCATCGCGCCAAACGCCTTTCGAACGCCCTCAAGGCGCTAGGCGTGCGGCGGGGGGATCGGGTCGCGACCTTGGCTTGGAATTCGGGGCGGCACGTCGAAGCCTGGTATGCGGTGATGGGCATCGGAGCGGTGTGTCACACGCTTAATCCGCGCCTGTTTGCCGATCAGCTTTGCTACATTATCAATCACGCGGAAGATAAGATCATCTTCGCCGATACGACCTTTCTGCCCATGCTGATCGAGAACCGCGCTCGCATGCCGACGGTAGAACGCATCATCGTGCTGACCGATGCCGACGGTCTAAAGGGCGTCACTCTACCCGGCGCCTTGGCTTCCGAAACCCTGATCGAAACCCACGGCGCCGATTGCGCGTGGGGCGGATTCGACGAAACGACGGCGTGCGGACTTTGCTACACCTCCGGCACCACCGGCAACCCCAAAGGCGTACTGTATTCTCATCGGTCGAATTACCTGCATACGCTGATCACCCTGCAGGCCGACGCCATCGGCTTGTCGAACAGCGACACCGTGCTGGCCGTGGTGCCGATGTTCCACGCCAACGCCTGGGGCCTGACATTTTCCGC
>JANXWN010000266.1 GCA_025351125.1 Caulobacteraceae bacterium
ATTGGCCATGAACTCGTCCAGCGACAACGGGTAGTCGCCAAATACGAGATAGGTTCCGCCCCACGCGACTAGGCCGCACAGAACGCCCAGCGCGGCGATCGCGAGGCGCGGTCGACGCGGTTGCGCCAGACTCACGAACAGGGGGAGCGCGGCCCACCGCCCGGCGACCGCGCTCAGCCGACCCGGCAATCCGGGAATTCGCCGCAAGGCGATTTCGGTGACCAACAGCGCGGCCAAGATCGCCAAATCTTGATGTCTAAAGAAGAAACTCGGCAGAGCGCGCGCGCCGTGAAACAGGCCGTCAGCGAAGTTCAATATGAGCAGAACCATGGCGACGACGCCGAAGGTTTTGAGGAGTCGCTCAAACACGGTCGGTCTCCACGTCCAAACGTCGGCCACGCGAAAACAACAGCGCTCGTCGCACCGCGAAGTTGAACACGAACGCAGCCCCCACCGCCGGAATATTGGCGAGTTTATAGTTCAGCGGAAGCAGGGCCACGACGCTTTCGATCACCGCCTCTTTCACCCCCAAACCGACCAAGCCAATCGACAAAAACCCCAGAAATTCGACGGTGCGATTGCCCAAACGATGTTCGTGAAATACAAAAGCGACGCTTAAGCCGTAATTGACCAGAACTCCGGCCATAAATCCCGCCGCGACGGCGGCCCATAACGGCAGGGCGGCGCCCTCTTTCAGCGCCACCAACAAGCCCGTATCGACGCCCAACGCCACGACGCTGACCAGCAGATACTTCCAGGATTCCTCGAAAAGCGTTCGCAGCGCCGCCGCGTTCAGCACCACCCCCTCGGCCATCCGATCAGGTCACGCGACCGGGGACCGGCCGCTCGCTGGCCAGAGCTTCCTTGGCTCCCGAGAAGCCCGCTTCGCCGTATTCGGCATCTTCATTGACGTCCCAGACGTCAAATTTGCGCCGGCCCGCCTGAATGTTCAGAGCGGTCAGCATGCCCGTCATCATGGCGTGGTCTTGATTGTTATATTTGTGCATCCCGTTGCGCCCGACCAAATGCAAGGTTGGATAGAGCGCCGCCAATTCGTCCCGCACCGCCGCGACATTGTCGCGGTAGGCCTCGTCATAAACCGGATAGGCCTTGGCTTGGCGCACGACGCAGGCATCTGTAACGTCCTGCGCGCGCATCAAGCCGACGACGGCGATTTCACGCGACGCGCGGGCGATCAGGTCGGCGTCGCTCGACGACCACAATCCGTCGCCCTCGAAACAGAAATATTCCAGACCCAAACAGCTCGAGGTGGCGTCCGGGATCATCTCGGGCGACCATGACCGAAAGTTCTGGACCCGTCCGACGGTCACCGCCGGATCGTGTATATACACCCAATTGTCCGGAAGGGTCGTCGCCGACTGGCCGATCAACACGACGGTCAGGAAGTCGCGATATTTCAGGCCGTCCGCCTGTGGCAGGGACGATGGCGCGGGCGAGATAGCGTGCGCGAGTTCCCGCATCGGCATCGAGGAGACCAGATTGCGGGCCGTCATCGTCGCGCCGCTCCCGTCGCCGCGCACCGTGCTGACGGTCCACAGCGCGGTCGAATCGTCCCACGTCGCGCCGGTCACCCGCGTATCCATCGCCACTTCGCCGCCAAAGCGCTTGATCTTTTCGGCGCAGGCCTCCCACATCATGCCGGGCCCCTTGCGCGGATAACGGAAAGACTCGATCAGGGTCTTGGCCACCGCGCCGCCGGCGGGACGCACGCCCAAGGATCGCTTGAGGCCATCGATCACCGCGCTCATCAGGTCCAGCCCCTTGATGCGCTGCGCCGCCCAATCGGCGGCTATCTCGTCACACGACATGCCCCACACTTTTTCGGTATAGGTCTTGAAGAAAATGCCGAACAATCGCTCGCCAAACTGGTTGCGCACCCATTGGTGGAAGGTTTTGGGGTCGCGGATCGGCGTCAGCTTCGCCCACCCAAACGACGCCATGCACAGCGTGCTTTCAATCAATCCCAGGTTAGCCAGCGCCTCGAACGCCCGCAGCGGATAGGCGTAGAACTTGCCGCCATAGTAAATGCGCGACAGGCGCGGCCGATCGATAAAGTCGTCAGGCAGAATTTCATCCCACAGATCGACGACCTCTTTGGACTTGGAAAAAAACCGGTGGCCGCCGATATCAAACAGAAAGCCTTTGTAATGCGCGGTCCGGCTGATGCCCCCGACATAGCGCGGATCAGCCTCCAGCACGCGCACACCGGCGCCGGCTTTGGCCAGGCAATAAGCCGTCGTCAGGCCCGCTGGGCCGGCGCCGATGATCAGATTGTCTACTGGTGGATTCATGTCGCGCTTGACCCCGCCCCCTTATCGGGTGGAGGACCCTTAAGGTTTCCTTGATGACCATCGCCGATAAGGCCGGTCACACTG
>JANXWN010000290.1 GCA_025351125.1 Caulobacteraceae bacterium
TGAGTGGGGCTCAGCAGCGGGGAGCGCGAGCGTCACGTTTTCCTGCGTCCCCCTGCAACCGGCGCGCTCTTAGCTTGGAGAGTACGGGTGGAGGCGTTACGACTGCTCGGTATAGGTTCTTGAGCGCCGTCCAGCCCGAAGTTTTGGGGGTATGACTGGGGGTATAATTTCCTCAGAATACAATTTTTACCTCTAAACTGCGAGTCTTCTCGACGGCACCAGTGATGAATGCCTGATCGGCGGGCGTCGATATGACGGAGGGCGTGTTTTGATCGGGACCCCCTCCGCGGAATTTCAGATCGACGCCGCGCTCGTTGTAGGTTTACTCCGCGACCAACATCCCGATTTGGCCGATCTTCCCATCGCGCGAGTCAACGCCGGGTGGGACAACAAAATGTATCGTTTGGGCGACGCTCTTGTCGTCAGATTGCCGCGTCGGGCGATAGCGGCGAGTCTTATACTGCACGAACAATTTTGGCTGCCGCGCTTAGCCGTTCGACTGCCGATTGCAATTCCGGTTCCCGAACGCGTCGGAACGCCCGGGCGTGGTTACCCGTGGGCATGGAGCGTATTGCCCTGGTTTGAAGGCAAAACGGCCAATGAGGCGCCCCCAGCCTCTCAAGAAGCCGAACGATTTGCCGATTTTTTGGTCGCCCTGCATCAACCGCCGCCGCCAGACCCCCCGCCCAATCCTTATCGTGGCGAGCCTCTTGCCGTAAGAGCGCTGGAGGTTGGGGCTCGGCTGGACCGTCTTGCCGGCTACACGACGGTGGTGACGCCGGCGATTCGAGCGGCGTGGAGCGTCGGGCTGGCGGCGCCCGTCGCCACGGATAGGCGCTGGCTGCACGGGGATCTGCACGCCCGCAACGTTCTTGTAAAAGACGGCGCGTTCTCCGCCATCCTCGATTGGGGGGATATCACCACCGGCGATGTCGCCACTGATCTGGCGTCGGTTTGGCACCTGTTTGACGATCCCGCCGACCGCGCGCTGATCTTGCGGCTCTATGGAGCCGACGATGCCCAGCTCGCCCGCGCCCGCGCTTGGGCCGTCAGGATTGGCGCTCTTTTGGTCGAAACCGGTCTCGTGGATCATCCGGCGCACGCCGCGATGGGACAAGCAGTGTTCAGCCGTCTGGACGCGGATATGTAAGCGGCCCAAAACAAAGGGCCGCCTCATCGCTGAGACGGCCCTTCCATCGTCGTGACCGCAATCATGTCGGCGATGAACCGACGTCAATCCGACCTAAACCTTCAAGCGTAGACCGCTCGTTGGCGTCGCTATGACGCCAAAATCGAGCGCTTCATACTTGTCGCATCGCACGAGTCATGGACGTGAAACGCCGTGTAACCGTGCGACCGACGCCGTCAGGTGTGAGCCTCGATCTTATGGCTCCGGGTCGTTTGCGACCGCAGTTGGAGACAATGAGACACTGGACCACCTCCTTTTAGCTGTTGAGACAGGACAACTATTATGGCGCGAACCGGTGAGTCGCGCAAACCCTTCGTCCACAAGCTTTGCGGGTTGACTTGCCGCCGCCACCAGACCATTGCCTGCCCCGCGCCTGCCGTTGACATATGGCTTGGCGGACGTAGCCCCACCGGAACCCTAAACCAAAATGCCAAGCGACAGTCCTGGTCCACTTATCAGGCCGCCGAGGTTGTTTCGCAGGTCCTGACCGACAGGGCTTCGTGGCAGTCGACGCGGCTATCACGAGGCGATCCCCATGGTCTTCCTCAATTCCGACCGGCTTAACCCCGGGCTGATAGCGCGGTTCGCGCGACGCGAATTTGCGCCCAATCGCTATGATCTGATCGCTTTCGCGTTGATCGGCGCCCTGGCGGTCTTAGTCATTCACGGGGCCCAGCAGATGACTCTGCCCGTCGCGACCTTGCGCATGACGCCGGTGGTGCTCGACCCGGCGCGCTTGCCGGAATACGCCCTGCGATCGACCATCCGGATGTTCGCGGCGATCATCGTGTCGCTGGGGTTCACTTTCGTTGTGGCGACATTGGCGGCGAAGAGTCGCAAAGCAGGATTGGTTATCGTGCCAATGCTGGATATTTTGCAGTCAATTCCGATTCTGACCTTCCTCGCCTTTACGACGGCCTTTTTTATCGGGCTGTTTCCGCGCAGCGCGCTAGGCGCAGAATGCGCCGCCATCTTCGGGATTTTCACCTCGCAGGCCTGGAATATGGCTTTTAGCTTTTATCAGTCTCTCCGCACCTTGCCGGCCGATTTGGAGGAGGTGAGTACGCAGTTTAATCTTTCGGCTTGGCAGCGCTTCATCAAGCTTGAGCTGCCTTTCGCCACCCCCGCATTGGTTTGGAACACCATGATGTCGATGTCCGGCAGTTGGTTTTTCGTCGTGGCGTCAGAAGCCCTGACCGTTGGAAACCGGACCGTCGCCCTACCGGGGATCGGCTCTTGGTTGGCCTTGGCGATTGATCAAGGCGATGTCAGAGCGGTGGTTTGGGCGGTGGTCGCGATGGGCGTGGTGATCTTGCTCTACGATCAGCTGCTGTTTCGCCCGATCGTCGCTTGGGCCGACAAGTTCCGCTTTGAATTGACCGCCTCGGAACAGGAGCCGCGGTCATGGTTCCTCGACTTGCTGCAGCGCACGCGTTTTTTCCCGCGGTTAGGGCGACCGATCAGCGCCTTGTTAGCCGTGATTCCCCGCCCACAACGCTTGCGCAGGGCGCTCAAATCGGCGCCAAACCGAGCGCTCGTTCGCTGGTTCGATCGGATATGGGTGGCCGCGATGATCTTGGCCGCCGTTTG
>JANXWN010000237.1 GCA_025351125.1 Caulobacteraceae bacterium
CGCGGCTCGTGAGTGACCGGGGGATAAGCGTAGGGCTTACTCGCCCACGGTTCCGTTGGATCGGCCCCCCGCTGGCCGTGCACGTGGAACAGTGTCTCCGCCTCGGTGTAGTAGGGCTCGAAGGCATCATAACCCATCGGCCAGGCCGGCGACACGCCATCGCAATGGACGACGTCGCCAAAGTCGTTTTCTCGAAGACGGAACAAAGCGCCGCCGTACACCTTAGTGTTACCGCCAACGAAATAATGGAGGCCGGGATGGAAGCTTTGGCCGTCGGAGGCATACCACGTTTCCTTGGCTTGGTATTTGGCGCGGACGAACACCTCCTCGGCGCTCCAGTTGTCATATTCGCGCTTGAGATATTCCCCGCGCTCAAGGATCAGGATCCGCTTTCCGGTCGCGGCGAGCCGCAACGCCAAGGTACCGCCGCCCGCCCCTGAGCCGATGATGATCACGTCGTAGCGGCCGTCGCTCATGGCTCGTCCCTTGGTCACGCCTAGGGAACGCCGCCTTGTGGAGAACGTTCCTCTCAGCGGACGGCGTAATCGTCCGAGGATGCGCTATGACACCTGTGAGCTTCGCCGTCGTCCTAATCGCCCGGACTTGCTTAGTTGCTATGTTTCCGCTGAGCGCGCTGGAGAAGATTTTCGACTGGGGCGCCGCTCTGGCTCAAGCTAAGTCCGGCGGAGTTCCTGGCGGTTCAGTGCTCGTCGTCCTGGCGATCCTGATCGAGGGAGTAACGCCGTTCTGCATTATATTCGGATGGCACGATCGTCTCGCTGCATTCTTGCTGGCGGGGTTCTGCGTGGTCACCGCGATGCTTTACCATCGGTTCTGGGCTTTTCCCAATTTCTGGTCAGACCCGCATAGCCAATCGCGAGAGCATTTCTGGCAATTCGTAAAGAATTTCGGGCTGGTTGGGGGCTTGTTGTTGGTCGTCTTCGCAGGATCGCTCGCGTCGCCCGCCCAGGTTTTGACCCATCCGCTGCGCTCAAGTTACTCCGACAGGACGGGATCGCCGTTATGACCGACGCTGCTCCGCATCCCTATTCCGGCGCCCGGACAACCCAGAGTGCATCGCTAGGTGCGCCGCCCAACGTCCCCTATTGGCATGTCTGGACCGACAAAAACGGTGTCAGCCGCCAGACTCTCTGCGCAGCGACCGACTTCATCGCCAAGAGCATCAGTCCGCCCGCGGCGCCGCAGTGGCAGGACCAGCTCGCTACAGGTGAGGCCGTGGTCCTGTTAACGGTCCAGCCGGCTGGCTGGATCGGGAATTGGCACGAGAATCCCAGACCACAATGGATCATCCCGCTATCCGGCCGCTGGTTCGTGAAGACGATGGACGGTCAGCGCGTGGAAATGGGACCGGGTGAGATGTCGTTCGGCGAGGATCAGGGCACGAAAGCCGACGCAGAAGGCCACAAGGGCCACCTCTCCGGAACCGTGGGGGATGAGCCCGCGGTGTTGATGATCGTGCAAATGCGATCGCCGCCGCAGTTGGCGTCACCCTGTCAGTTTAAGTAGGGCCACCTCGCGTCAGGCTGAAATCAGGAAAGACCACAATGGGCCTGTACGAAATCATCGACCCGAAGTTCAACGCTTACATCGTCGGGAACGCTCTGCTGGAGAAGCTCGGGGACGGTTTCCGTTGGGCGGAGGGGCCCGTATGGTTCGGCGACATGAACATACTCGTGTTCAGCGATGTTCCAGGCAACCGGATGCTTCGCTGGAGCGAGGCGGGCGGCGTCGAAGTCTTCCGCCAGCCGTCGGGGTTCGCCAACGGCAACACGCGCGACGTGCAGGGCCGCCTGGTCACCTGCTCCCACCTCGGGCGCTGCATTCAACGCACCGAGCACGATGGTCGGATTGTCGTGCTCGCCGACTCTTTTGAAGGCAAGCGGCTGAATTCGCCCAACGACCTGGTGGTAAAATCCGACGGGGCGATTTGGTTCAGTGATCCGACCTTTGGCATTACCGGCGACTACCAAGGGGCTTGCGCCATCCAAGAGCTGCCCGGCAACGTGTACCGGCTCGACCCGGGATCAGGCGCGCTCACCGTAGCCACTGACGTCTTCAAGGCGCCCAATGGCTTGGCTTTCGCACCGGGCGAGCGACAGCTCTATATCGCCGAAACCGG
>JANXWN010000431.1 GCA_025351125.1 Caulobacteraceae bacterium
CGAAGTGGCCCGGCTGACGCCGAGCTTTGCGCGGGTCAGTTACGCCGCCCTTGACGAACACGGGTCGCTCCAATGGCCGGCGACCGAGGCCGCGCCCCAAGGCACGCCGACAATGCATATCGACGCCTTCGTGCGCGGAAAGGGGCATTTCGTCGTCACCGACTATGTGCCGACCGACGAGAAGACCGGACCGCGCTTCCCGCTATTGCTGACCACCGGGCGTATTCTCAGCCACTATAATGTCGGCGCTCAGACCCGTCGTACCGAAAACATCGTGTGGCATCTGGAAGACAGGCTCGAAATTCACCCTCATGATGCCGAAAATCGCGGTCTGGCGGACGGCGACTGGGTGACGCTGTGCAGCCGGGCGGGCGAGACGACGTTGCGGGCTTCGGTGACCGATCGTGTGGCGCCGGGTGTCGTTTATACGACGTTCCACCACCCAGTGACGCAAGCGAATGTGGTGACGACGGATTACTCCGACTGGGCGACAAATTGCCCCGAATACAAGGTCACCGCCGTACAGGTGTCTGCATCAAACGGGCCGAGCGGGTGGCAAGAGGCCTATGACGCCAAAACGCGGCAAAGCCGGCGCATCGCGGGACGGGAAGCCGCCGAATGATGACGCCCGACCAACGCCTCGCTTATATGGCCAATCAGATCGCCCGTAACTTCGCGACGATGCGCGAGGGAGCCGCCGCCGCGACGGCTGAGCACATGGCTCGATTTTGGGATCCTAGGATGAAAGACAAGATCCGGACCATGGCCGACGGCCTGGATCCAATCGCCTGCGAGGCGGTCCGGCTGCTACCGTTGGGTCTTGCGCCGGCTCGTCAATCGCGTGCGACCGCGAACGGAGGCTCCGACGCTGGGTGATAGGCTTCGGCTGATCGGGTTTTAATGATCTCCGAGGCTCGTTGCATTAGCCGCACCGACGGATTTGCGCCGATCACCGCTGAGTTCGCAATTGAGTTCCGCTCCGGCCAGAACGATCATCAGACACAGCCAAATCCACGTTAGAAATCCGACAATCGCGCCGAGCGACCCATAGACTTTGTCGTAGTGGCCGAAGTTGCCGACATACCATGAGAAGGCGACCGACATCATAATCCACCCGACCGAGGCGAGCGCGCTCCCGGGACTGATCCACCGCCACCGCACCGCCCGATGAGCGGGAGCGTATCGATAGAGTATGGAAATGAGTAGGGCGGAAACCAACAACAGGGCGGGCCACCGCACGCCGCTGACGCTGGCGAATTTGGCTAGCCCGAATTGAGCCAGCAGGCGCGGCGCGTCGACCACTGCGGCGACCGAGACGACGCTCAGCACAATGGCGCCGGCGGTGAACCCCAGCGAAACCAGGTTAAGCAGGATGAAGCCGCGGTTTTCGCGAATTTCGTAGGCGGTGTTTAAACCCGCGATCAGAGCCTTGAGGCCGGCGTTGGCGCTCCAGACGGAGACCACCAGGCTGACGAAGAACGCGGCTCCAAGATTGCCATGGTCGACGCTAGCTAGGCGCGTCAGCTGATCGGTTAGAACCGTGACCGCGCCACCGGGCAGAAGGCCGCCAAGGGCGCTAATCTGCCGTCGCGCAACCGCCACGTCCGCGATGAGCCCATAAAGCGAGACAAACGCACTGAGGGCGGGAAAAAGCGCCAGCAAAACATAAAATGTCACCGACGCGGCGGCGGCCGGAATTTGATCGCCGTTGAAAGCTTTAAACGTTCGAACCAACACGGCGCGGACGCTCTTCGCGGTCGAGGGCGCGGGCCGTGGCGTCTCGCGGGCGATCGTTTCCACAGCAACGGAGCCGCCGGTTTTGCGTCCAAGGCGCGCCGCGCCAAACGTCACACCGGCCATAAGACCCACGGCGAATCCGACGAGCCAAGGGTTGCGAGAATAAGTCGCCCGTTCGGGCCGAGGCTTGTCGTCGTCGTTTGGCATCTAAGCCTCGTCAAACAAGATCACGCTGCGCCGAGCGTACCGGTGTCGTCCGCCTGACCCGCGACTACTACGGCCGCCGGAACGCCAAGAACCTCGTAGTCGATCGGTTTGAAGGCGTAGTTGTTCGATTGCAGCGCCGCGCATGCCGTAAGCGCGATAATGAGATCCTGCTGAGCCTGCAGCACGATAGAGTCTCCCGGCTTGCTTAACGGGGCTTCCACCCGCAAACCGCCGGCGGCGTCGACCGTGACGTTCATGAAAACGTTAAAGGCCGTTGGGATTTGGTCCGGCCCGATACCGTAAGGTTCAATGGCGGCCGCGAGATTTCCAAAACAGCCTCGATGAGGATGTTCGTCACCGTAGATCAGCCGAAACGTATCCTTGGAACAAGGTGTCAAAAGAAAATCATGACGACCAACGGTATCTTGTAATATCCGGAGCATGACATTGCTACGATTAGAGTAAATGGCATCGCCGGTTGTCAGGTAAATCTTGCTCGCGTAATCTAAACTTCGGCCAGACGAAATTGCCTCCCCGATATCCTCGGCATTGAAGGCCAGTAGATCGGAGACTTGCTCGCCATCTGGGTCGATAATCCTCAGGCATAGTCCCCGCCCCAGAGGGAAGGCGACGCCGGAGCGCGGGGGGATTCTACAAATCGCCATAGCCATATTGCGTTTTTGGTTTGACGGCGAACGGGCAGCGCCAGTCTGGATGAACGGCCCGCCCGCTATATTGCCGGGCTTCCGAAATTTCGCCGTGGCGCGCGAGCATGGGATTGGACGTGCCGGTGATCGCTACGTCGCGGGCGATTATGCGGCCTCGCAACGACTCGTACCGGTTCTCCTCTCTTAGGCAGTCAAATTGGTGATGGACGTTGAAAACGAGCGCGGGTTTTTCGAACCGTCGAGCCGGACGGCTTGCGTGAGGGTGCAAGCCCACCACGAAAAAGGCCTCGCCGCCAAAGCTTAACGAAAAGGACGGGCTGGTCGGATCTGAGTCCACGCGATCGTCATAGTCCTGACCGTGCCACGCGTCCTTATCCGCCAAAGATTGGACACGTGACCACAAACTGGCCTCGAAGAAATCCTCGGATAGATGTTCAGGACCTTCAAAAATCACGACCAAGCTTTGGAAGATTTTCGGTCCGTGCCGGTAATTCAAGGCGAAATCCAGTAAAGCGCCATAAATTCGCAGATCGTCCCAACTGGAGCGAATGTCGCGTCCGACGACAAACCTCATCTGCCCCCGACCAATTGCCGATTTTGCGCCGACACACGGAAACGCGCCGTCTTGCACATACGCCCTAAACCGCACCGCGATAGGGTTTTCACTGTCGTTGTAGTCCGCCAAAATGGTTTATCCACCGTTCAAATTGCATGTAAGGACTCGCCAAACGCACGACGCCCAATCAGGTTGCGGGCTTAAGGTCGAGTTACGAACGCCGCGGCCCGCGCCGTAGGGGCAAAGAAATTAGAGTTTCTTTCTAGCCCCCTCCTGGGGGAAGCGACTCGGCGTCAGCCGAGCGGTAGGGGGAGCCGCCTCACCGAAGACCCCGCGGCGGTACCCCCTTTATCGGCTACGCCACCCTCAGCCAGCGGGCGAAGAACGGGGGAGATATCGCCGCCCAAGCCTATTTTGGCGGAGCGCGCAGGCCCCACCCGCGGCGCTGGCGGATTTGGGCGTCTGGCGCCAAAGTTCCAGCAGCCAATCCCGAAATCAGGCGTCGAGCGATGATCCCCCGCGGGCCCTTCTCCCAATGGTCGGGAGATTCATCGACCGCAAACCAACCGGGCAGCGGAATGAGTAGATAGGCGCTTAGGCCCACAAGCAAGGGTTCGTAGGTGCCGCGCACGGCATTCAGCGTTTCGGCCGCGCCCAAGCCTCCATTCCAAACCAATCCGACCTCCTCGAGCAGCGAAATTAGCTTTGGAACGTCTTCGGGGACCATGCGGTCGTGATCGATCGTCCTGACCGCGGACACGCGGAGCGAGCGAGCAATTTCAACGACGACTTGCCGAAGCATGGCGAATGTCATTCGGGCCTGAAGCGGTTTGACGTCTTCCACACCGATGAGGATGAGGGTGCAGATATCCATGATCGCAGCCAATGAGGCCAACCAAGACTGATCGTCATGCTGCGAGCGGTAATAGGCGAGCATTGGATAGGAAAGATGGCTTTCCAAAAGCTCGGCTCCCCATATCTCCCACGATCTCAATAGGTCGTCCAACTTGTCTAATCCATCGCTTTCGGCGTGGCGGCGAAGCATGGTGGCGGCGGTCGGCGGTGATCCCGCCCGGCCATCCAATTGGATTACGTGGGCCTCCCGCCGGGAGAAAAGCTGATAGAGCACGGGAAGATAACCGATCACTATGGCGATAAACCCGAAACCCATTCCCGCTTCGACGACAGCCAAGATGCGCGACCAAGCGGTTTTGGGTACGACATCGCCGTATCCCAGCGTGAAAAATGTGACGCCGCTTAGGTAAACCTGCTCGCTTACGGGGGAGGCTGGTTTCAGGCCACCGCTTTGCTGAGCAGCCCATTGCAAAAGGCCGAACGCGGCGATCAGCCCCGTCGCCCAAAACGCAAACAGCAGCGTCAACGATAGCGGTCCGAAGATCGCCAAAAATCTTTCGCGGCCGGCGCCCTCCGGGGAAAGCCGCGCGACCCACGACCAGACATTCCACCCCCGCCGAAAATAGATGCCGGAGAGGCGCCACCGGCGGCTTATGCGCCTCGGCAGCAGCATCACTTCGAAGGCATCCTGAAGCAGGACGACAAGCAGCGCTACACCGCAAAAAACGGCTAAGAATACGTTCATTCGCCCAGGCCTCGACAGATCCGCGGGCGTTTTACGTTCGGGTTGTGGGCGAGCTGCATGTCGCATCGTATAACATGCGCCAGATTTTTGAGAAAACGCGACACGGGCTCTTGTCTAAGATCCGAACGGGCGACGCGGCGTGCTGGCGGCGGCCTTGCGCGGCCTAGCGTCAGCGGCGTGCTGCGTGAAATTGGGCCGTAAATGGTGCGGGCGGTCGGGGT
>JANXWN010000011.1 GCA_025351125.1 Caulobacteraceae bacterium
GGCATGGATCGCATCGGCCACCCGCAACGAATCGCCGTCGAAATCCCCGGCGAAGGCGATCGCATCTAGCGACTGGGCGACGGTTTTGGACGCCCACTGCCCGTTTACGTGTCCGCCCATGCCGTCGGCGACGGCCCACAATCCGCGTTCGGGGGCAGAAACAAAGGCGTCTTCGTTGGCCGCCCTCACCCGCCCCGGATCGCTGAGGGCGGCGTCGACATAGCGAAATGCATGGCGCGTCATCGGGGGGCGTCCTCGAACCCGGGGTCCGTGAGACGACCGATCACGTCGTCGGGGCGGCGAGTAAAACAACCGGGCGCGAGGGTCGGACTGCCGGACGTCTCCCAGCGTTCCACGGGTTCGGCGTTCGCGGGCTCGTCGCCGATTACTCTTTGCGCGACCTCGCTACCGCGTTGCAGGAGCGTGTCGGCGTCCCACCCGTGTTCGAAGGCCTCGTAGATGACGTCCTCGAGCGCCAGGGCCACGGCGGGACCGTTCGCCGCCTGCTCGGCGCTCAATCGATCCGCCGCCGTCATCACGAAAAATCGGCGCCCCACCGAATCCATCGAAGGCGCGAACGCGCCAGCGCGCCAGCCGGATCCGAACGTCCCCGGCGCGTCGACGAAACGCCACGGCGGGGCCGCGTCGTGCGTAGCCGCAAAATCAGGCCCGAGGCGCGCCTTGGCGTCGTCGAGCTGGGTGCTGAACCAACCGTCCCATGCCTCCAGAGCAACGCCCTCAAGACCGCGACTAACGAAATCCCCGCGAGACGGAAGCTTGCCGAACACGATCACCGTCGACGCGGTCATAACTTCGCCGGGCAACGGAACGACCAAAGACTACCGCGTCGGAAGGGATTGCGGTCGGAATTGAGCTCGAATTTGAGCGTCGCAAACGTCGTGCCTTCGCCAAAAGTGGCTTTGAACGCGGTCGGCCCGGCGTTTTCCTGGCGCGCCTTGTCCATCAACCGAAATATCGCCCAGGGTCCGCGCATGGTGATGGTTTTCAGCGCTGTCGCGCCGCTGAACAAGGTGACATGCGCTTCCTGCAGGCCGCTGGATGCCGACCACATCAGGGGTTTGGCGCCCACCGTGCTGGTTTCAAAACGATAGGTCGCGCCGCCGCTCGATATCTCCACCGCCGTCACCGCCCCGCCAAAACCGGCTCCTTCAACTTGGAGGGCCAACCCGCTCGACAACAGGTCGTGGATCTCACTGGCCTTATGGAAATCCTCGGCCGCGAGCGGATCGAGCGCGGCGCCGATTGGGTCGTCGGTATTCCAACGCCACATCGGGCCGACGCGATTGATCAAAGACCCCAACCGATCACGCGCAAAGGCTTCGAACGACCCACCGGCGCCGAACACCTGAAGCATGTCGGTCACTGACGCATCGCTCTGACTGGCGGCGTTAAACGGATAGTGATCCGCCACCGTCGATTGACAAATCGGGGCAAGATCCTTGGCGTAAGCATCCGAGACGGCGCCTTGCGCGGAGGATACCTGCGCCGATTTGCCCCCTTTCGCCGCAGCCGACACGAAGTCCTGCAACAAAGGTGGCGCTCCCGCCGACGAGGACGCCAAACCACCGATCGCCGTCGCCAGCTGACCCTGCAGCGCCGCGCCTCCCAGGCCACCCCCGGCGGCCGCGGCCCCGGCGCTGGCGGCGCCGGCGGTTTTCACCGCGCCAACGAAATCATCGATCGGCGCGGGCGCCTTGCCGTCGCCGACATAGTCGTTAACCGGTTTAAAATAGTTGGCAATTTGCTGGCCGGCGTCGATTGTTGCGCCACCGCCCAAACCACCTGCGGCGAGAGCCTCGGCGTTCTGCACGCCCTTGTTGACCTTGGCCATCATCGCCGCGCCGGGACCCGTCGGCGCCGCGCCGGTAAAGGTCGTATTGCGTCGGAGCTCCAGCAAAACCAATTTCAACGGCGAAGGCGTGCGGGTGAAAACGCCGTATGCGACGGGGTCGTGGAAATAATCGGCCGGTTTGATCGCTTTGACGACGGTCTCCCAAGCGGCGATATAATCCCTCGCATAAGCGGCGGCGACCCCCGATCCGACTTGGCTCATTTGACTTCTAACCGCCGTGGTTTCGGCGTCCGCCCCGAGCACCCATTCGTCCTTGCGCAGGTCTTCCTGAACGGTCTGCAAGCCTGTCAAATAGGCCTTTTGGTAGCCTTCCTTCGTAAAAAAGTAGGGAACCGAGAGTTGCAAGGTCGCGTCGCCAGCGGCGAAGGCGCGGCCATCGCCACTGGCCAAAACGGCGCTAGCCCGCCACGGGGCGCCCTCGCCGGCGGCTTTTTGCCGCAAGATGGCGTAAGCGCGGTCCGCCAAGGACAAATTTTGCACCGCCTGACGGGCCGAGGCGATCAGTCCGCCGTCCAGAGGCGTTTTGTGCTCGGGCCAAACGGCGCTGGGCTGTCCATCCTCCAGCAGGGCCTCCAAATGCGCACCCAGTTCTTCGCGGGTTTGTTGCCGGTCGGCGCCGGAGAACGAGGCGTTCGCCCAATCGCCTTTCACCCAACTTTTGATGGTTGCGGCGTCGAACGGCCCCTGCCCGCCTAACATTAAATAGACTTTCAGAGCTTCATAGACAGCCAACGGGTCGCTCTTGTGCTCCTCCATGAAATGCTCGAGCCGCAACAGAACGCGGGGCAGCAAAATCCGCTGCAAGGCTGTCTCGTAAGCCTGTTTCGCCTCGTCCGCGTGGCCGCTCTGATAAAGCCCGAACGATTTCATGAGCGGGTGGCCGCCCGCCTGCTGATCCTTGTAGCCGCCCGGCAATTCGCGCAGAGCGCGCAAAACCGCGAGTGACTGTTCCAAATCGGGGTCCGTGGCTTTGACTTCCACCAAATCTACACCGACCGAGCGCACCTCGGCCTGGGCGTTGATCGCCGCCGATTGCAATTTAGACTGCAAGTCGCGGTTACCGACGAAGCTGATCGCCCATAGTATCCCGGTCAGCACAGCGACCCCGGCCACCGCCGCCAATCCGCCTATTAACGCGCCGCGACGCCGAGTGCGGGCGCGGGCGTCGTGCTGCACCAAGCCCGATTCGGGGAACACCACCTCGTCCAACAGGCGATTGAGGAAATAAGCCCTACCTTGGCCGGAGGCGGCGACTTGCGGTTGGTCATAGACCGAAGCCACCCCTGACAGCAGTCGATCCAACGGCGCGCCGTCCTGAACGCCGCTGGTGAGATAGAAGCCCCGCGGAACGCCGACGTCGTCGCCGCCGGCCAAGAACGCACCTTCCATAAAGCGTAAAATGCGTGATCGGAGGGTCTCGATTTGCGCCGGATAGCCGAGAATCAAACCGCGTCGGCGGGCATCGGGTTCGTCCTGCAAACGTTTGGCGGAGCGATCCGCGACACTTTGAGCAAACAGATCGAATTCCACCGCTAATGATTTGGCGTCGATCGTCTCGCCAAGCGGCAAGGTCGCTCCCACGACCGCTCGTCGACCTTCGACGTCGAGATCGTCGTAAAACTCCACAAATCCCGCCAGAAGGTCGGCCTTGGTAAACAGCACGTACACCGGGGCGGAAACTTCCAGCGTCCGACGCAGTTCGGCCAGACGACGGCGAACAGCCGAGGCGTGAGCATCCAGACTCGCGCGATCGGCGCGCAGCAATTCATCCAGACCAATCGCAACCAAAATGCCGTTGATCGGCTGCAGCGGCCGGTGCTTGCGCAATAAGTTGAGAAACCCCTGCCACGCCTTCGCGTCCGCCGGAGAATCGGAATCTTGGGTGGTGTAGCGGCCGGCGGTATCGACCAAAGCTGCTTCGTCGGCAAACCAAAAATCGAGGTTTCGCGTGCCGCCGACGCCTTTTAAGGCGCTGTCGGCGTACGGGAACCGCAGGCCTGAATTGATCAGGGCTGTCGTCTTGCCCGCGCCTGGCGGACCGATAATCATGTACCAGGGGCGATTGTAGAGATAATCGCGCTTGCCGCCGCTGGCTTTACGCAGAGCGCCGAGGGCCTCCGCCATGCGCTTGGTGACGACCTGAACTTCAGCGCTGCCCGGCTCGGGGGTCGCCAATTCCTTGGCGATGGCGGCATCGGCCCGCCGCGCCTTACGGACCCGAACAAAAGCAAATATGCCCCACACGCCGAACACCAAGACGGCTAGCAAGAGGCGCACCCACCATGGCCGCAGAAAATGCACGAAGATCGGCAGGGCCAAACATAGGCACAAGGCCACCAGCACGGCGGTGACGAGGCTGATGGTCCACCAGTTGAAAAAAAATCGTTTCACGATCCGCCCCTAACCGCTTCGCGGAATGACAATTTCGACGCGCCTATTGAGCGCTTTACCGGCCGCCGTCGCGTTCGGCGCGATCGGCCGCGCATCTCCGAAACCTTCGGCGCTGACCCGGCCGCCGTTGGATAATTTGCGCTTGAGGATCGCCGATACCGCCTGCGCGCGCGCCGTGGATAGGGCGGCGTTGTCGGGGAAGGTCAGTGTTTTGACCTTATCGGTATCGGTATAGCCTTCGACTTTAACGGTCCCTGGCTGAGTCTCGATGGCTGCGGCGACCCGCTCTATCAGAGGAGCGCGAGCGGATTCCAGTTGATCGGACCCCGAGGCGAACAATTGTCCGACCGTCGTACGCACGCGCACCGTTGATCCGTCCTCTTCGACGACCACCAAATGCTGCGCGATTTCCGGCGCGAGAAACGTGCGCAAGGTCTGAGCCTGGCCCGAGTTCGATACCGGCGGCGGCGGCGCGACGCGCGATAAGCGCAACGGTTGATCGGGGTTGATCGCCTGCAACGCCGCCATGGCGTCGCGCCCGGTTTCCATCAGGACCAAACGAAGAATAATGTAGATCACCAGCAAAGCGGCAAATGCGATCCCGCCCGCCAGGGCGAGGATCGACCAAAACCCGACCCGCCGCCGATCAGTCGGCGAACCTTTCCAATGCGGCGAGAGTTCGACCGATGAGAGCGTCCTGACGTGATCCAACCCGGCATACAGGCTCGTCATAACCTCCTGAAGTTTACGTTTGCCATCGGGCATAACCCGGAAACGGCCTTCGAATCCGGCAGCCAAGCAGGCGTGGTATAGCTCTATCAAATGGGCATATTGCGCCGGGCGGGCGAGCATGTCGTCGACCAATTGCCAGAACCGGTCGCCGCCGATGGCCTCTTGGAAAAACTGCACGACGAGACTGCGGCGCGCCCATTCCGCCCCGTCCGAAGCCCCGCCCGGCAGGTTTTGGGCAATGTCGTCGACCGTCGCGCAGAGGGCGTATTTGGCCCTTTGTCGTTCTTCGTCGGGGTAGCCGGCGGCGATATTCGCTTGGTCGAAAGCGCTAATTTGCGATGAGGCCTCGGCGTGCAGGCGCGGCAGATCGATTTGCGCCCTGCCAGATCGCACGCTGGCGGCCAGCGCCAGCAAGCGCGCCGCATTCGTCATCATAGTGTTGCGCACGTTCGGGGCGGTTGCGGGTTTAGGAATGTCATCGTCGGCCGAAGAACGGACGGGCCCGATGTTCGAAGACTGGCCGCCGACTTGCGGTGGAGTCTGTGGTTGTGGAGCACGCGCCGGCCCCGGCGCGGGCTCAGCGGTCGGTCGCAGTCCCTGCAGCGGCGAGGGCCGAAAGACCGTGCGGTTAGGGTTATTCTCGTCGCTCATCTCGCCACTCGCTTGACGCACCACAATTCAAGACGCAGGTCGGGCCAATCGCCCGCAACGTGCAGCCCCAAGGCGGGGGCCGACGCGAAATCGCGCCAATCGGGCGCCGAACGGTCGAGTTCGAAATAGACATAGCCCGGCAGCACCCGGATTTGCGGCGGCGGCGTAGGGGTGTGGCGCAAGGGTACACCCGGCAAGGCAGAGTCGACGATTTGTCGCATTTTCTGAATGGCGCCGATCTTGGCGATGGCGGGGAACCGCCCGCGAATATCGTCGAGCGACGCCGACGCCTTGACCGCCAAGTAAAAATAGCCGGTCTGATACAGATTGTGATCGGTAATTTTCGACAAATAGGCCCCGGGTCCGGCCACCTCCAACGGAAGTTGCAG
>JANXWN010000047.1 GCA_025351125.1 Caulobacteraceae bacterium
CGTCATGTCGTAGCGGATGGCTTCCAGGCCGAGCAACACTTGCCAGGTGCCGTAGAGATAGTTGACTCCCCAGCGGCCGAACCAACTGCCGTCGGCCTCCTGTTCGCGCTGCAAATAATCGAGAGCGGCCTTCATGCGCGGCGTGTCCGCGGTGTCCCCCAATTGCGTCAGCATACTGACGCAGCGCGCGGCCACGTCCACCGTCGGCGGGTCGAGCAAGGCGCCGTGATCGGCAAAGGGGATGTTATTCAGATAGTGATAGGTGTTGTCGGCGTCGAAGGCGCCCCAGCCGCCGTTGCGGCTTTGCAGGCCCTCGACCCACTCGCGGCCGCGGGCGATGGGCTCGGCATAACCGTTCGCGCCGCCGGCCCGGTCCATCGCCATCACCACCACGGCGGTATCGTCCAGATCGGGGTAGTGGTCGTTGCGATACTGAAACGCCCACCCCCCTGGGCGCACGTCGGGGCGCCAATCGGCCCAATCGCCCTTGACGTCCAGAACTTGCAGTGGTTCGAGCCAGGCGAGGCCGCGCCGCACGGCGGCGTCGGCGTCCGGGTCGTTCGCTTCGAGCAAGGCGTGCGCCGCTAAGGCGGTATCCCACACAGGCGAAAGGCAGGGCTGGCAATAGGCCTCATCGTCCTTGACCACCAACAGCTTTTCGATCGCCCCGCGGGCGACGGCGCGGTTGGGATAATCTTCGGCATAGCCCAGCGCGTCGTACATCATCACCGCATTGGCCATGGCCGGGAAGATAGCGCCCAGGCCGTCCTCGCCGTTGAGGCGTTCGTCGACGAAGGTCTTGGCCTTGGCGATCGCGCTCTGGCGCGTGGTCTGGGGAAACAGGCCGTCGGCGACGTGCAGTACGGCGTCGAGGGCGAAAAAGCCGGCCGACCACAGCGGTTTTTGGTGTGCGCTGCGTTTCAATCCGCCCATCCGCGCGGGCGGCTTCACGAACAGTTCGTCGATCCTCACGCCGCGCGGATTGCGCGCCTTCGGCTTGAGCGCGCGCAGCACCAGCAAGGGCGTGATCACCGTGCGCGCCCAGTAGGAAATCTTGCCCAGATGGATCGGGAACCAGCGCGGCAGATGCATGATTTCCACCGGCATTTGCGGCACGATGCGCCAGCTGATCACACCAAACAGAGCTAGCAGAATACGCGTAAACACGTTGCACGCCTCGGCCCCGCCGTGCGCCAGCAGGGCCTCGCGGGCGCGCGCCATGTGCGGCGCGGCGGGATCGTCGCCGATCATTTTCAGCGCGAAATAAGCTTTTACCGTCGCGCTGACGTCGAAGGCGCCGGCGTGATAGAGCGGCCACCCGCCGTGCTCACCCTGAATGCGCCGCAGATAAACGCCGATCTTGCGCTCCAACTCCGGCGCGTCCGATTCGGCCAGATAGGCGCGCAGCAGAATGTATTCCGCCGGAATGGTTGCGTCCGCCTCCAACTCGAACAGCCAATGACCGTCGGGGCGTTGACGTTGCAATAAGGCGGCGGTGGCGCGGTTGACGGCGCCGTCGAGGTCAAGCGGGGCGTGGAATGAAGCGTCGTCCATGATCCTAGCCTACCATATTTGCGGCCGTATTTCCCGATCGGATCGTACCCTCGATCGTGGCCGGAAGGCCGGTGGCGGTCCAATCACCGGCCAAGACGAGATTGCGCCAGCGGGTCTTGGCGCCGGGGCGCTTGGCGTCCTACTCGGGCGTTGCGGCGAAGGTGGCCCGGCGTTCCTTGATGATCCGATACGGCGGAACCGGCGTTGGCGGCAAGTCGTGCACGGCGGCGACGTCGGCCCAAAACCGGCGCGCCAAATCGTCGCGATCGTCGTTCGCCATGTCATCGGCGCCGCTCACGGTCACGCTCAAGCGATCGGAGAAGGCGAACACCCATTCCGCCGTCCCGCCGATCACGCCCACCATTGGGGCCGATCCGGCGGACGGCGCGTAGGCGAAATGGCCGTTGACGATGGTGTTGAACCGGTCGGGCGCGGAAAGCTGCGGAACCAGCGTCTGCGCAACCCACGGCGGCGCGGCGAGGACGACTTGGTCCCCCGCGCCGACGGTGATATCGCCCTCGCTGGTCGCTAGGCCGACGACGCGATCCGCAGTGAAATCCAACGCGCGAATGGGTCGACCAAAGTGGATTTTGACTCCCTGGCCTTGCAAATAGTCAACCGCGGGGTCGACAAACGCGGCCGATAAGGCCGGGTGAGCGATGCGAATACAATAGGCTCTGCCGCCCCGCGCCAGCGACTCGCGGATCACAGCGCCGGCCAATTTGGCCGAGCCGGTCGGCGGGTCGGTGTTGAGCGCGCCCAGCAGAAACGGTCCGATCAGCCGGTCCCACAGCACGCCCCGGCACGGCAGCACCTGCCCGATCGTCTGATCAGCTTTGGCGCCCAAAAGCTTGATCAGGGGCAGGT
>JANXWN010000098.1 GCA_025351125.1 Caulobacteraceae bacterium
CAATGAGGACGTCAGCCACGAAGATCTCGGCGGCTACCGCGTTCACGCGCTTAAATCCGGCGTGGCCGACGGAGCCTACGAAAACGACCTTGAGGCGCTGACGCAAGTGCGGCGTTTGATCGACTTCCTGCCGTCGTCCAATCGTCAAGCGCCGCCGATGCGCGAGAGCTTCGACGAGCCGGAGCGCGAGGAGCGATCCCTCGACACGCTTGTGCCGACCAATCCCAACACGCCCTACAATATGAAGGAACTGATCCTCAAGATATCCGACGAGGCGGATTTTTTCGAAATCTCGCCCGATTACGCCAAGAACATCATCATCGGCTTCGCGCGAATGGATGGCGAGCCGGTTGGGATTGTCGCTAACCAACCACAGGTTTTGGCCGGCGTGCTAGATATTGACTCATCGCGGAAGGCCGCGCGGTTCGTGCGCTTTTGCGACGCCTTCGGTCTGCCGATCATCACTTTCGTCGACGTGCCAGGGTTTATGCCTGGCACCAAGCAGGAACAAGGCGGCCTGATCAAACACGGCGCGAAACTGCTGTTCGCCTATGCCGAAGCCACTGTTCCAAAGATCACCGTCATTACCCGCAAGGCCTATGGCGGCGCCTTCGACGTCATGAGTTCAAAGAATATCCGCGGCGATCTCAACTATGCCTGGCCGACGGCCGAGATCGCGGTGATGGGTCCCAAACAGGCGGTCGTGATCATTTTCCGCGCCGAATTGGGCGACCCGGAAAAACTCGCGGTGCGCGAAGCCGAATACAAGGCGCACTTCGCCAGCCCGTTCGTCGCCGCCTCCCGCGGCTATATCGACGACATCATCATGCCCCACGGCACGCGGCGCCGAATCGTGCGGGCGCTCAAGAGCTTGAAGGGAAAAGAGCTAAAGAACCCTTGGAAGAAGCACGACAATATTCCGTTGTAAGCGGGCTGCACTACGTCTCACCCCCGCGAAGGCTTGCATCGTTGCCCTTGAAAATGTCGCGATAATTTACTGAACCCCGCTTATTGCGAGCGGTGGGGCGAGGATTTCCGAGGCGGCGAGCGGTTCGCTATGCGCGATCCCCGCGTCCCAACGGATCAGGCAAATCTTCGCCATCGGCCACGAACCGCAAACTTACCGAATTGATGCAATAACGATGTTGCGTGGGCGGCGGACCATCGGGGAAAAGGTGGCCTTGATGGCTGTCGCACCGCGCGCAACGGGTCTCGATGCGGACCATGCCGTGGCTGGTGTCGCGCACCTCCACCACGTGCGTGGGATCATAGGGCGCGAAAAAGCTCGGCCAGCCGGTGCCGCTTTCAAACTTCGTTCGCGCGCGAAACAGCGGCAGGCCACACAAGCGGCAACAATAGGCGCCGTCCGCCTTGTTATCGAGCAGGCCGCCGCAGTACGGCGCCTCGGTGCCGTGGTGCAGCAGCACGTCGCGCTCTTCACGCGTGAGGTCACCCTCGAGCCGCGCCCGCTCGGCGGCGGCGGGCGGGGTTAGGTCGAAACCAATCATTCAAATCCTCAAAGGCGAAACGTAACGGCAAGGTTGTCAACGCGCTTGGGCGCGTCTAACCCCCATATAGTGTGACACTGGGCGGCCCCAAACGAATGTTCTCGAAAATTTTGATTGCCAACCGTGGGGAAATCGCGGTGCGGGTCATCAAGACCTGTCGTCGGATGGGGATCGCGACCGTCGTGGTCTATTCGGAAGCCGATGCGGATTCCTTGGCCGTGGAGATGGCCGACGAGGCGGTGTTGATCGGGCCGCCGCCTGCCGCGCAGTCGTATTTGTTAGGCGAAAAAATCATCGCCGTCGCCCGCGACACGCGCGCGCAGGCGATCCATCCGGGCTTCGGATTTCTGTCGGAAAACGCCGGTTTCGCTCGGCTGTGCGCTGCTTCGGACGTGGTTTTCATCGGCCCTAATCCGCACGCCATCGACGCGATGGGCGATAAGATCCAGTCCAAGAAATTTGCCGCGGCCGCCAATGTCACCGTGGTTCCCGGCCACGTCGGCGAGATCGAGGATACGGCCCACGCGGTGACGATATCCGAGCAGATCGGCTATCCGGTGATGATCAAAGCCTCGGCGGGCGGCGGCGGCAAGGGCATCCGCGTCGCCTGGAACCGCCAGGATGTGGAGGAGGGATTCAGCGCCGTCCGCGCCGAAGCGAAGGGCGCGTTCGGAGACGACCGTATCTTCATCGAAAAGTTTATCGAGAACCCGCGCCATATCGAGATTCAGGTGTTGGGCGACAAGCATGGTCACACGGTGCATTTGTTCGAACGCGAGTGTTCCATTCAGCGCCGCAACCAAAAAGTGATCGAAGAAGCTCCGTCGCCGCTGCTGGACGAGGCCACGCGCGCTGCCATGGGGGTCCAGGCGATCGCGCTGGCTCGGGCGGTCGATTACGATTCCGCCGGCACGGTCGAGTTTGTGGTCGGCCAGGATAAATCATTCTATTTTCTGGAAATGAACACCCGTCTGCAGGTGGAGCATCCGGTTACCGAACTGATCACCGGCATCGATTTGGTGGAGCAGATGATCCGCTCGGCCGCCGGCGAGGTGATGGCGTTTGGTCAGGCTGATCTGAAGATTAGCGGGTGGGCGATGGAAAGCCGGATCTACGCCGAGGATCCCTATCGCAAATTCCTGCCCTCGATCGGACGGTTGGTGCGCTTCGCGCCGCCGGCGGAGGGCCAGCACGACGGCGGCGTTGTTCGTAACGACACCGGCGTGCGCGAGGGCGACGAAATTTCGATGTTCTACGATCCAATGATCGCCAAACTCTCCACGTGGGCCCCGACGCGCGCCGGCGCAATCAGCTTAATGGCCCGGGCGTTGGAGGATTTTCATATCGAAGGACTGGGTCACAATATTCCGTTCTTGTCGGCGGTGATGGATCAAGATCGATTTCGCTCGGGGATGTTGTCGACAAATTATATCAAGGATGAATTTCCCTCGGGTTTTGCGGGATTGGAGGCGACGCCCGAACAAGTCGACGTGGTCACCGCCGTCGCCCTCGCCATGCACCGGATTATCACCGCCCGAGCCCGGCACATCGGCGCCGGCTTGCAATCGCCTGACCGTAAGGACTGGGTGGTTGTGGTTGGGCAAACCCGGCGCGCCGCGCGTCTTTCGGTCGTGGGCGGCGATTTGGCTATCGAACTGACCGACGAAGCGCGCACGCTCAACCTCACGGCCATCGATTGGCGCCCCGGCGCGTCATTGTTCCGCGCGCGCCTTGATGATCGCGCCTTTACCGTCTCGGTCTCGCCGGCGGACGAGGGTTTCGTCATCCGCCTCCGCGCCGCGGTTCTGAAGGTTATGGTCTTGACGCCCGTGTCCGCCGATCTGCATGCCCGGTTGCCCGCCAAAACGCCGCCCGATACATCGCGCCTCGTCGTTTCGCCTATGCCCGGTTTGGTAATCACAGCCGACGTGGCGCAGGGAGAAGACGTCAAGGAGGGGCAGGTGCTGTTCGTGATCGAGGCGATGAAGATGCAAAATATCCTGCGCGCCGAGCGTGACGGCATATTGAAGGTGGTGTCGGTCAAGGCGGGCGACAGCGTCGCGGCCGACGACATCCTGGCCGAATTTGGCTGAGCCTGCGGCGCGTCTCGTGCAATAGGTGTCGGTCTGAAGTTTTGAGGGGGTCGAGGGGTGGAATTGCTGCGACTGTTATTCGGCGTCAGCGGTCGCATCGGTCGCGGCGCGTTTTGGCTCGCGACCCTTGTCAGCCTAATTTGCCTCGCCTTGAGCGCGGTGGCCGCCACCACCTTGGTTCACGGCTTTGTCGCGTCGACTTTAGGGCGTCGGGCGCCGGTCGATTGGATGGCCGACGAGGCTTGGGTGACCTTGGCGGTTTTGATCTTGGCCCTGATCGGGCTGACGTTTGCTTGGTCGCTGGTAGCCGTACAGGTGAAACGTTGGCACGACCGTGACAAGACGTGGCTTTGGCTGTTTGTCGGTTTGCTCCCGCTGGTCGGCCCGTGCTGGGTGATGATCGAATGCGGCTTGGCGCCGGGGGTTATCGGCGCGACCAGATTCGATCGCCAGTAATCGGAGTTAGTCTCAAGCGGCACGGCGGAGACGCCTAACGCATTGTTTATATTGCGTTTAAAGTGAATATTGACGTCACACTATTTTACTTTTTAGGGCAAAATTCCGCATGCGACTCTTGAATCATCCTGTTATGTTCAAGAAAGGGTGGCGTTGAGCGTAACGGAACAGGTTCGCTGAGCGTGAAACGAAATATCGAAGGTGGGTAAGATGAATCTGAATCAACTTTTGTTCAGTTTTCAGGGGCGGATTGGTCGCGGACCTTTTTGGCTCGGTACGTTTTTGGCGTGGGTATATTATGCTTTGGCCTTCAGCACCTATGATTGGTTGGGTGGTTTTAGTATTGGAAGCCTCCACCCGATCGCTGCGATTGGCAGTCAAAGTCCATTTCATCAGTTGGTCGGGTTCGCGCTCTTGAGCTTCAGCTTAGCTATGATCGTCTGGATCGACTTGGCGCTGCAAGTAAAGCGTTGGCATGATCGGGAGAAAACCGGCTGGTGGGTGATGATTTGCCTCATTCCGGGCCTGGGATTGCTGTGGGCCATCGTGGAATGCGGCTTGTTTCCGAGCATCTTCGAGTCTGAGCAATTTGAAGATGCGACCCAATCAATGCGCGGCATGACCGCGGCGGCCAACTAAAGGTTGCGCGACTAGCTTTGGCGGCGCTTCCGCCGGTCCGAACAACAGGTTATGCCGGAGCTTCGGATAACGGAGCCATTTATGAAAATCGAATTTGTCGCCCACGACGTTGAGGCCGGTCAGAGCTGCGCGGTCGCCGTCGGCGTGATCGAAGGCGCGCCGCTCGGCGGGGCGGCGGCGGGACTGGATGAGGTGAGCGGCGGCGTACTGACGCGCGCGATCGCCGGCGGTCGTTTCACCGGGGCGACCGGTCAAACCCTCAATGTCGTCGCGCCGCACGGCCTGACGGCGGCGCGGATCGTGTTGGTGGGCCTGGGAAAACCGGAGGCCTTCGATGATCAAACCGCTGAGTTCTCCGGCGCGCATGCCTATAATGCGATCAAGACCACGGGCGTCGACACCTTGGTTTTTCGCACACCGGGCATTCCCGCCGCTCGCGCCGCGCAAGTCGCCTTTGGCGTGCGTCTCGCGGCTTACCGGTTCGACAAATATCGCACCACCGAAAAATCGGACAAAAAGCCCTCCGTCGCGAAAGTTAAAATCGCTGTCGACGATCCCAAAGCGGCTGCCAAGGCCTTCAAGCACGAGAGCAGCCTGGCCGACGCCATTTTGTTTGCCCGCGACCTCGTATCGGAGCCTGCGAACATCCTTTATCCCGAAGAATTCGCGCGTCGGGTCAAGGCCCTTGGCAAACACGGTCTCGACGTCGAAATTCTCGGCGAAAAGGAGATGAAAAAACTCGGCATGGGCGCCCTGCTCGGAGTTGGACAAGGCAGCGTGCGCGAGACTCAGCTGGCGGTAATCCAGTGGAACGGCGCAAAAAACGCGTCCGCCCAGCCGATCGCTTTTGTCGGCAAGGGCGTCTGTTTCGACACCGGCGGCATCAGTCTCAAAAGCCCCGACGGCATGGAGGAAATGATTACCGACATGGGCGGCGCGGCGGCGGTGGCCGGAGCGATGTATGCCCTGGCGGCGCGCAAGGCCAAGGTCAACGCCGTCGGCATTTTGGGGCTGGTGGAAAACATGCCCGACGGCAATGCGCAGCGGCCCGGTGACGTGGTGACCACCATGTCCGGCCAGACGGTCGAAGTGATCAACACCGACGCCGAAGGGCGTCTCGTCCTGGCCGACGCGCTGTGGTATTGCGCCCAACGGTTCAAGCCGCGATTCATGATCGATCTGGCGACCTTGACCGGCGCGATCGTCGTGTCGCTGGGCAAGGATCTCGGCGGCCTGTTTTCGAACGACGAAACCTTGGCGGAGAACTTGCTGAAGGCGTCCAAGGCCAGCGGCGACACGCTGTGGCGGATGCCGCTCCCGGCGCAATATGACAGGCTTATCGATAGCGCTGTCGCCGATATGAAAAACGTTGGCCCGCGGCCCGGCGGTTCGATTACGGCGGCCCTGTTTATCCAACGTTTCGTCGACAAGACGCCGTGGGCGCACCTCGATATCGCCTCGACGGCGTGGAAGCCGAATTCCACGGTGGCGACCATCCCCAGCGGCGCCACCGGATTTGGCGTGCGTTTGCTCGATCGACTGGTTGCGGACAGCTACGAGGGATGACCGCGGCGCCCGTCGAGGTGTGGTTCTATCACCTGGAACGGGCGAGCCTGGAGCAGGTCTTGCCGGAGCTGTTGGAAAAGACGCTCGCGCGGGGCTGGCGTGCGCTTGTGCGGACCGCCGACAACCGACAGCGCGATGCGCTCGACGCTTGGCTGTGGACCTATCGGGACGAGAGCTTTTTGCCGCACGGCATGGCGGGCGAGGCGGGGGCGGAGCGCCAGCCGATCTTGCTCACCGCCGGCCATGAGAACATCAATGCCGCCCAGCTGCTCTTCGTGCTCGGCGAGGCCCCCCCGGACGTGACCGGCTATGCCCGCTGCATTGTGGTCTTCGATGGTCGCGATGCGGACGCGCTCGCCCGGGCGCGCGACTATTGGAAGGGCTGTAAGGCGGGCGGAATGAACATCGCCTATTGGAAACAAGGCGAAACGCGCGGCTGGGAGCGGCAGGCCTAATCCGCTGACGACCTTTCGGTTCACGCGGCTAACCCGCCGCCGCCTCGTAGGCTTCCGCCGCGGCGACCCATTTTGCCTCGGCTTCGGCGAGACGCTCGACCGTGCGGGCGCGGCGGCGTTGCGTTTCGAGCAGGCGCGCCGGATCGTTGTAGACGCTCGGCATGGCGAGGCTTTCGTCCAGTTCCGCCACCAACTTTGTTTCGCGCGCCAAGACCTGTTCGGTGGCCTCGAGTTTGCGTTTGAGCGGCGCGGCGGCCGCTTTCGCCTGCCCAGCCGCAGCAAGCGGGGTGGCGGCGATTTTGGCCGCGGGCTTGCCGGCGTTGCGTGCGCGATCGAGGACGAATTTGGCGTAATCGTCCATATCGCCGTCAAACGGTTTGACCGAACCGTCAGCCACGAGCCAAAGGCGGTCGGCCACCATCTCCATCAACGAGCGATCGTGGGTGATCAGGATCACCGCCCCGGCATAGTCGTTTAACGCTTCGGTCAAAGCGCGGCGGCTGTCGATATCCAAATGGTTGGTCGGTTCGTCCAAGATCAATAGGTGCGGCTTTTCCATCGCCACCATGTTGAGCAGCAAGCGCGCACGCTCGCCCCCCGATAGATTGGCGACGGTTGTCTCGACCTTTTCCATCGTCATGCCGAACTGGGCCAAGCGCGATCGACGTTGCGCCTCGGTGGCGTCGGGCAGGGCGCGGCGGATGATGGCCAGCGGCGTGTCCTGCGGATCCATCGCTTCGATCTGATGTTGATGGAACCACCCAACCTTAATGCGGCGGTCGCGGTGCATCTGACCCGCGCTGATCTTCAAATCGCCGGCGATCATGCGGGCAAAAGTGCTCTTGCCGGTGCCGTTGACGCCGAGCAGACCGATGCGGTCGTCGACATCCATCCGTAGGTTGAGGCGCTTAAGAATCGGCGCGCCGCCGTAACCCACCTCGACTCCCTCCAAACGCACCAACGGCGGCGCCAGCGGGCGGGTGGGAGACGGGATCAGGAAAGGCGCGACGTTGTTTTCGATCGACGGGGCGACGTCCTGCAATCGGGCAATCATCTTCAGGCGTGACTGCGCTTGACGAGCCTTGGCGGCGGAGGCGCGAAAGCGGTCGACAAAGGCTTGCATGTGCGCGCGCTTGGCGTCGATCTTAGTTTTCATGGCCGTCTGCAGGCGAATTTTTTCGGCGCGTTGGCGTTCGAACTCCGAAAAGCCGCCGGTGTAATACTCCAACCTACCTTCGGTGAGGTGCAAAATGCCATCCACCGAATGATCTAAAAGCTCGCGGTCGTGACTGATGATCAGAGCGGTGCGCGGGTATTTGCGCAGCCGCGCCTCGAGCCACAGCGCACCTTCGAGATCGAGATAGTTGGTCGGCTCGTCGAGCAATAGCAGGTCCGGCTCGGCGAAGAGCGCCGCCGCCATGGCGACGCGCATTCGCCACCCCCCGGAAAACTCCGCCATTGGTCGGCTGAGATCGTCGTTGGAGAACCCCAGGCCGCTGAGGATTTCCGAGGCCCGGGCCGGGGCGCGGTCAGCTTCAATATCGGCGAGGCCTTGATAGATATCCGCGATACGCTCCGGCGGCGCGGTCTCCAACGCTGCGATCAGGGTCGCGCGGCGCGTGTCGGCGGCGAGCACGGTATCCAGCAGAGGAATCGGCGTGGCGGCGTGTTCTTGATCGACCGAGCCGATGCGCGCCGCCTTGGGCAGGTCGATGTCGCCGCCGCCCGCCGAAAGTTGGCCCAGGATGACCTTAAACAGGGTTGATTTGCCGGCCCCGTTGCGCCCGACCAGCCCAACCTTGGCGCCTGTTGGCAGCGCGACCGTGGCGTGGTCGAAGAAGCGGCGCCCCCAAGCGTCGAGGACGAGGTCGGTGATACGGAGCATTGAAGGGTACTTTGTCTGCTTGGGTTAGCCGCCTTGGCGAACCGGGCGCGCGTCGCTATAAGCCGCCTCCCTGACTTTTCCAACCGCTTGCGAGTGAACATCGTCCCATGACCGAACGCACCTTCTCGATCCTGAAGCCCGACGCGACCAAGCGAAACCTTACCGGCAAGATCAATGCGGTGATCGAAGAGTCCGGCCTGCGCATCGTCGCCCAGCGGCGCATAAAGATGACGCAGGAACAAGCGGAAGACTTCTACGACGTCCACCGCGAGCGTCCGTTCTATGGCGCACTGGTGGAGTTCATGACCTCTGCGCCGGTGGTAGTGCAGGTTCTTGAAGGCCCTAAGGCCGTCGCCAAATATCGTGACGTGATGGGCGCCACCAATCCCGAACAGGCCGACGCCGGTACGATCCGCAAGCTTTTCGCCTTGTCCGTTGGCGAAAATTCGGTGCACGGCTCCGACAGCGTCGACAACGCCAAAATCGAAATCGCACAGTTTTTCGACGCGGAAGATATCGTCGGCTGACGTGCCGGCGTCCTGAAGGCCCATAGACGCCGCGGCTGGAGGGGATGTGCCCACCTCACCGCTTGATCGTTTCGACTGCCCAGTCGCCGGCGCGAGTTTCGGCGGCCTAGCGTGCGTTTTGCGGGGTTTGCGTTTCGACCGCCCGCGAGAATCTCCTTTCAGTTTCCCGCCCGAACCGCCATCTAGCCGGCATGCGTCGCTTCATCGCTTCCGATCCCGTGTTCGCCACCGACTTTGCCGCTTTTTTAGCCGAGCCGCGGGGGGCGGTCGCCGATGTCGAGGCGACAGTGGCGCAAGTGATCGACGCCGTGCGCGCCGAGGGCGTCGCGGCGTTGTTGCGCTTCTCCCAGCAATTTGATCGGGCGGAGCTTACGCCACAAACCTTACGAGTCTCCGAAGCGGAGATCGATGCGGGGACGGCGGCGTGTCCGACGGACGTGCGCGCGGCGTTGGCCTTCGCCGCGGCGCGGATTCGCGACTTTCACGGACGGCTCAAACCGGCCGACGGGCTGTCTACCGACGCCGCCGGCGTAGAGCTGGGCTGGCGCTGGTCGCCGCTCGACGCCGTGGGCGTGTATGTGCCTGGAGGGCGGGCGGCCTATCCCTCCACGGTGCTCATGAACGTCATTCCCGCCAAGGTCGCCGGGGTGACGCGGATCGCCATGGTCACGCCGCCCGGCGGCGTGCAGCCGGCGGTGCTGGCGGCCGCCCGCGAAGCGGGGGTCAGCGAAATTTGGCGAGTTGGCGGCGCGCACGCGGTTGCGGCTCTGGCTTATGGCGCCGGACCGATAGCGCGAGTGGACAAGATCGTCGGGCCAGGCAACGCCTATGTAACGGCGGCCAAGCGCCGGGTTTACGGCCAAGTCGGCATCGATTCCCTCGCCGGTCCGTCGGAGGTGGTGGTGGTGGCGGACGGCGCCAATGATCCCGAGTGGATCGCCGCCGACTTGCTGGCGCAGGCCGAACACGATCCGGATGCGCAGTCGATCTTGATTACCGACGACGCCGCCTTCGCCGACGCGGTGGAGGCGGCTATAACGCGCCAACTGACCACGCTCGGAACGGCTCAAATCGCCGGGGCCTCTTGGCGCGGCCACGGGGCCGTGGTGATTGCGTCGCTGGATCGCGCGCCGGATTTAGTCAATCAGATCGCCCCGGAACACGCGCAATTCGCCGTGGCGGACCCGCAAGTCCTCGCGGCGCGCGTGCGCCACGCCGGGGCGATTTTCCTCGGCCGCCACACGCCCGAAGCTATCGGCGACTATGTGGCCGGAACCAATCATGTTCTGCCCACCAGCGGCGCGGCGCGGTTTTCGTCGGGCCTATCAACCGTCGATTTCCTCAAACGTACGTCGATCGTCGGCTGCGACGCGGACGCCTTTGAGCGGTTGGCGGCGGCCGGCGTGGCGCTGGCGCGGGTCGAGGGCCTGCCCGCGCACGCGCGCTCGATGGCGGTCCGGCGCGGTGAACGGACTTAGAGCGCAATTCGGCGGTGGATTTTGCCGTGACGCGCGCTAGCGGCTAAGACCGCGCAATGGCCGATTCCGTCGCCGCGCACCGCCTGCAAACCGTCACGCTTGACGATGCGTCGCTGGCGGCGGCGTCGCGCGATCAGGATCAGGAACGCCAGATCGCGATATTCGATCTGTTGGAGGATAACCGCTTCGCGCCGGAGGGGGCGGAAAACGGGCCCTATGATCTGGCGATCGCGTTGATCGAGAACCGTCTGGCGCTGGATATCACTGGACCGTCGTACGAACGGCGCCATCTGCTGTCGCTATCGCCGTTCCGCACCGTCGTGCGCGACTACCGAATGGTGTGCGAAAGCTATTACGAGGCCATTCGCCACGCCACGCCATCGCGCATCGAGGCCTTGGATATGGGTCGTCGCGGGCTGCACGATGAGGGATCGGTCCTGTTGCAAACGCGTCTGGCGGGCAAGGTGGAGATCGATCTCGACACCGCGCGGCGGCTGTTCACCTTGATTTGCGCGTTGCACTGGCGAGGGTGACCATGGCCTCGCCGCCCGGCGCGGTTCTGTTTGCGTGCAACCTCAATCGCGTCCGTTCGCCGATGGCCGAGGGGGTGATGCGTCGGCTGTTCGGCGCGCGCGTGTTCGTCGACAGTTGCGGTCTGCGCGCCGGGCGCGGTCGCGGGGCTGACAACGGCATGGCCGATCCATTCGTCCTGGCGGTGATGGATGAGATGGGGGTCGATATGTCGGGGCATCGTCCAAAGAATTTCGACGATCTGGAAGACGCCTCGTTCGATGTTGTTATTTCGTTGACGCCGGAAGCGCATCACCGCGCCGTCGAACTCACCCGCCACCGCGCCGTCGAATTGGAATATTGGCCGACCCAAGACCCAACCTTGGTGACCGGCGCCCGCGATACCACGCTGGAGGCTTACCGCGCTGTGCGCGACGGGCTGGAAGCGCGGATTAGGGACCGGTTTGGGCAGGCGCGGACGTTTGGGGGATGACGGGCCCTGGCGCCGTCGCGGGAGCGGGGTTCGCGTAGCCCTCAATGCGCTCGAACACGTAACCGGCGGACTTGGCGTCGCGCTCGCCGTCCGCCGTCGCGACCAACATGTCATGGCCCGTGGCGGCGTTGTGATACTGTTTCAGGGCGACAGCGCCCTCTGTGGGCCGCGTCCGCACATAGCCCTGCACGCCAAAAAATGTCGCGCCGTCACCCTGCCTTCGTTCGCCTTGCAAGGTGGCGACGGTGATGTGCGCGCTGCTCGGGCTTTCAAACAGCTTCAACGCGGCCAAGCCCGGCACCGGTTCGGCAAACACCATCGCTTCGGTGCGGACGCGTGTGT
>JANXWN010000100.1 GCA_025351125.1 Caulobacteraceae bacterium
CGGGCGAATCGTCGCCGATTCCACCTGGCACCACTGGTTCGATATCAATTTGATCGGGCTGTCGGGCGCGGGCGCACCGTACACAGGGTTCGTCGCCACGCCGGCGGGACAGGCGGCGCTGAAGAAAATCGACGCCTATTATCTCAACTGCGGAGTCTGGCTGGCCCCGCCGGCGGTGCAGGCGGCGATGCGCGATGCGGCGTGGTGGTCGATCATCTGGCAGGATATCGTCATCGAGCTCCCGCGTGAGGCCCATCTGCGCTATTTCGGCGCGGTCGGAATTGACGCCCTGGGTCGTCTCGCGCCGCGTTGCGCGGTGTTCGATTGGGTTTGGCCCAAAGAGCCGATCTACAAACCGGTGATTCCGTGGTGGGAGTGGCGCGAAGTGGTTCCGGAGCTGGATTTCACCAATATTCCGATCGAGCAGTATATGGCCGGCGGTATCTTGCGCGAACTGACCCATAGTTTCGGGGTGCATAACGCCAAGCGCTCAATCTCCGACAAGCCCCCGAGCCAAGCGCAATTGCGGGAAGCTATCGCGCGCGGAACGGAAAAGGGCCTCGACGCGCTTAAAGCGGATCTGCAGCGCGAACACGCCATGGTCGGCAAACTCGTCGCCGAAGATTTTCAGGTGAAGGGGTTGTCCACGCGGGAGGGGTAGTCGGCGATTGATCGGGCGGCTCGCCTAGAGCAGGACGATTTTAGACGGAACCGCCTAAAATCTGAATCCTGTTCTAAATACAAACGTTTAGAGTCTGATTCAGCGTTTACAGCTGTTCCGTGTAAACGCCTCAGGCTCTAGCCGGGTCGCTCGGCCTCGCTCATCCCGGCAAGAACCGCCGCGCCGCCGCCAGGAAACCCGCCGGAGCGTCCAGCGGCACATTGTGACCCGAGCGTGCGACCGTCGCCATTTGCGCGCCTTTGATGACCTCGAGCATTCGCGCGGCGACGTCGGCGGCCAGGATGTCGGTCACGTCGCCGCGAATGAGGCCGGTGGGAACGGCGATCTCGGCGCACGATTTCCACCCCGTGTCGGGGTCGCGCAAACCCAGACCGCCGGGAGAGCGCAGAACCCGGTCGTAACGCCAGGTCCAGCGACCGTCTTGCGTGCGCATCAGGCCGGCGTCGATCCGGCGCCGCAAATCGGCGTCGGCGGCCAAGGTTTCGATAGCGCGGACCGCCGCGAACGCCTCGTCGCGGCTTGCAAACGTGTCGGGCGCGCCTTGGCCGGCATAGATGCGCGCGACACCGGCCGGATCAAGTTCGGGTCCGATATCGACGATCACGCACGCGGCTAGCTCAGGCGGTTTGCGTCCGGCGTATTCCATCGTCACCATCCCGCCCATCGAGAGGCCGAGCAAGGCGAAATCGCGCAAACCGGTCGCCGCGACGAAAGCGGTCAGGTCGTCGGCCATTTGATCCACGCCATAGCCGTCAGCCGCCCAGCCGCTCTCGCCGTGGCCGCGCTGATCCAGCGCAAGGACGCGATAGCGGTCGGTCATCGCGGCGGCGAAATCATCCCAGGTGCGGGCGTGGCCGGTGTAGCCGTGCAGCACGACGAGGCCGGCGCGTCGGCGCGCGTCGCGGCCCAGTCGCGGTAGTGAAACCGCAAACCGCGCAATTCGATCAGTTCATCCAAAACAGGTGCGGGGGCGTGGGCATGCCGCGGGACCTCATCGGCGAGTTTCAGTTACCGCGTTAGCATATTTGCGGACCGGCGCGCTGCGGTTTCGCGTAAGATGGTTTGAACCGCTTGCAAGGAATAATGTGCGCGACACCAAGGCGTTCGGTCTGATCAATTTAGCCCCGCGTAACGCCTTGTTGGGCGTTTGCGCGATAGCCGCATCTTGCGCACCGGCGCCGTCGCGGGACGATGTGGCCGCCGCGACGCCGGTATTTTCGGCGGAACGTTTCTTCGCCGGACCGACACGCGGCGACGGCGTTCTGAGCGTCATCACGCAAAGCGCGCAGCCGGTGGTCGTCCACGGAACGGGTCGCGTCAGCGACGGCGGCTTGCTGGTCCTGGATCAAACCGTTGACCGGGCCGGCGCCCGCACGACGCGCGAATGGCGCATCCGCCAGATTTCGCCCGGTCGCTACGGCGGAAGCTTGACCGACGCCGTGGGACCCGTCGCGGGCGAGGTGACCGGCAATAGTCTGCATCTGCATTTTGCGATGAAGGGCGGCGAAGAGGTCGAGCAGCGGCTGTATCTGAGCCCGGACGGTCGTTCGGCGCACAATCTGATGACCGTCCGTAAATGGGGCGTTGAGGTCGCGACGCTCGACGAGCGAATCGTCAAGGGGCGATAACGCGCTCGACCGCTTAGGTCCGTCGCGCGCGAAATTAGTTCTATCGGCGAATCACTCCGCCGGTCAGCGTGCGTTGCATCCACACGATGTCGACCCATCGCTCATGCTTGAAACCCACCGCGCGCGCCGCGCCGGCGTGTTCGAAACCCAATGCGGCGTGCAGGCCGATCGACCCGGCGTTGGCGCTGTCGCCGATCACCGCGATCATTTGGCAAAGTTTCAGCGCGGCGGACCGCGCGATCAGGTCTCCGAGTAAAGCTTTGCCGACGCCGCGGCGCTGAGCGTGTGGCGCCACGTAAACGCTGTCCTCGACGGTAAAACGATAGGCGCTGCGCAGGCGAAAGGGCGCGGCATAGGCGAAGCCGAGAACCTCGCCTTGGTCGGCGGCGACCAAATGCGGCAGGCCGTGCGCGGCCACGTCGGCCACGCGCCGCTCTATCTCGCCGGCGTCCGGGGCCTCTTCCTCGAACGTTCCCAGACCGTGCGACACGTGGTGAGCGTAGATCGCGGTGACGGCGGGAATGTCGGCGGGGTCCGTCAATCGGATCAGCATGCACGAGGCCTCACGAGGAATATTGTGTGCGGATTACACCGATTACACCGATTACACCCATTGCCGGAAGGAGGCGGCGGCGCGCGAGGCCATGCGCGATGTGATGTGTGTTCCGCGCTCTAATCTGTGTAATCTGCCGACGAAAAAACGGCTAACCCGCCGCAGCGATCTTAGAATTTTTGCCGGAGCCTCCGCTTGGCGACACCCTTTTCGATCTGCGTCGCGACACCCACCGCCAACGCCATGGTCAATCTGACGTTCATGAATAGCGCCGTCGGTCTAGCGTTTGAATGCGCCAAACGCGGTGTTGCGGTCAAATACATCAACACCCAGTTTTCCAGCGTCCTGCCGGCCGCCCGCAACATCCTGACCGACCAATTTCTCAATCACAGCGACGCGACGCATTTGCTGTTTGTCGATTCGGACATGGGGTTCGACCCGGTGGAGCTTTGCAGTCTGTTCGACTATGCGCATTTGGACGTGGTCGCCGCCATGTGCACCAGCAAGACTTTAAATTGGACCAATATCGCGCGCGTCGCCCGGGCCCATCCGGACATGCCGGCGGCGCAACTGGCCGAAATCGCCGGCACATTCGATGGCATGGTCAGCCTGCCCACCGGCACCAGTTTTACCGTGTCACGCGAACCAGTCGAGGTGATCAATATCGGCACCGGCGTGATGATGATCTCGCGCGATATCCTCGAACGCATGGCCGCCTCGCCAAGTATTCCGCGGCACATCTTCACCGGCACGCAACCCATGCCGGCCTTCTTCGACAACGGCGTCACCGACGATAACCGCTATGTCGGCGAGGACTTCATCTTCTGCCGCCGCGTGCGGCAGATCGGCGGCACGGTTTGGGGCTGCCCGTGGCTCAGGATCACCCACTCGGGGACTTTCGACTTCGTCGGCAATCTGCCGCGGGTTGTTTCGATTTAGGTTGTAACGTTCGGCTTTTAACAGTCAATCACGTCAAATTTTCGTGAATAACCGGTTAAGTATTGATTGTATTTTATACTTGATGCATCCCGTTGGGGCTGTCGTGCCCGATTTTTACGGCGGCGGGGGAAGGCCAATATTATGGCAACCACAGATGTTTCTCTTTGGAGGGCGGTGCGCAAAGAGGCATTTGCCGACGGCACGATTGTGGATGGTCACGCGGTGGCGGGAGTTTTGTATCCTGATTTCGAAGAGCGCCAAATTGGGCGAAAGGTCAAAGGCGTGATGACCTACACGACGCGTGCCCCAGACCTCGCGCCGACCAAAGGCAAACCGAGCGACGGCGAAGACGCGACATTAGACTATGTGAATCCGGGCGGCGGGACCTCCCTGTTCGATAAGGCCGACGTGTTTGGAGGCGCTAGCAAGGGGTGGTTTTCGTTTAAGATACCGGACGGCACCTCAATCCCCGATTCAATTTTGGTGAAGAATGACGGCCGCCGCGAGGAGCGCGACGCCACCCATTATCAACTCGAGCCGCTGACGCGGATGCGGGTGGACGCCTATAAGGGCGCGCTGGACAATCTCGCGCGTAACGCCATCGCTCGATCCGTTGAGCGCAATTCATAGGGTTGAGCTGGACGGACCGGCGCCAAACGCAACGTTAAGGACCGATCATGTCGACGATCAGCGGACCCACTTTGATGATGGCAATCCAGGCGGTCGCCGCCCAAATCCGGGAACTCGAAGAGGACTTAGAGACGGCGGACGATGAGGAGCAAGCCGATTTGCATGACCTTTCGCATACCTATTGGAAAGCGGCCAAGGAGCTCAAGACCGCATATGAAGAAGTTCGCGAAACCGCGGTGACTCTGCCCGCGTATGACAGCTTGGTCGGGCGCGGCTAGCTGTCCGGTTCCTCCCCAATCGCCCAGATCGCAAATGCATAGTCGAGCGCGACTTCCTTAAGGTGATCGAAGCGGCCGGAGGCGCCGCCGTGACCGGCGTCCATATTCATGTGCAACAGCATCGGGGAGCCGTTCGTCGCGCAATCGCGCAGCTTGGCGATCCACTTTTGCGGCTCCCACCACGTCACGCGGGGGTCGGTCAGGCCACCGGTCGCCAGGACCGGGGGGTAGGCTTGCGCGGTGATATTGTCATACGGGCTGTAGGCGGCGATGGCGTCATAGGCCGACAGGTCTTCGAGCGGATTGCCCCATTCGGGCCATTCGGGCGGCGTGAGCGGTAAACTGATGTCGCTCATGGTGTTCAAAACGTCGACAAACGGTACGGCGGCGATCGCGCCGGCCCACAAATCGGGCCGCATGTTGACGACCGCGCCGACCAGCAGCCCTCCCGCCGAGCCGCCGTAGCAGACCATCCGGCCGGCGCGGCCGTAGCCCTCCGCCGCGAGGTGTTCCGCGCAGGCGATAAAATCGGTGAAGGTATTGGGTTTTTTGGCCTTACGACCGTCCAAAAACCAACTCCAGCCTTTGTCCGAACCGCCGCGAACATGCGCCAGGGCCCAAACCCAACCGCGATCCACCAAGCTTAGCGCCTGAGTCGAAAATGTCGGTTCCAGCGGATAGCCGTAGGCGCCGTAGCCATAAAGCAAGAGCGGCGCCGACCCGTCCAGCGGCGTGCCGCGTTTAAGCAATACGGTGACGGGAACCCGCGCGCCGTCCGGGGCGATCGCGGTCAAGCGGCGGGTTTCGTACCGCGCCGGGTCGTGGCCTGACGGCACCTCTTGCGTCTTGCGCAAGGTGCGTGCGCCGCTCGCCATGTCGTAGTCGAACCACTGACGCGGGGTGGTTGGCGATTGGTAGATGAAGCGGGTGACGGCGGTGTCGTATTCATAGCCGCCGCTTAAAGACAGGGCGTAGGCGCTTTCGGAAAAATCGATCACACGCTCAGCCCCGTCCCGCGCCGTTACGACCAGTCGGTTGCAGGCGTTTTCCCGCTCCAACCGCACGAGATAATTCTGGAACAACGCCACGCCGGCGATCAGTCGGCCGGGCTCATGGGCGATCCAATCGGTCCAGGTATCGCCGGTTGGAACAGCGGCGGTTGACGTCATCACTTTAAAATCCACGGCCGCGCCGTCATTGGTGCGGATCACCCACTGGTCCGACCAATGATCGAGGTCATAGCGGACGCCGACCCGACGCGCGGCCGCGACTACCGGTTCGGCGCCGGCGTCCCCCGCCGGAATGAGCCAAGCCTCGCTGGTTTCCTGATTCTGGATGACGATAACAATGTGACTGTCGTCGCTGGTGGCTCCGACCCCGAGAAACATGCCCTCGTCGAGCTCTTGGTAGACCAAGACATCCGTTCCGCCGCGCGCCGGACGGCGAAACACCTTGGCCGGGCGAGCGTTCTCGTCGCGCCACACCCAAAATAACCATCGCGAATCCGGCGACAGCACAAAGGATCCCGACGCATTGCACGGTCCATCGGTCAGGGTTTCGCCAGTGGCGAGGTCACGGACATAGATGCGGTGATATTCCGAACCCTGTTCGTCCACCGCAAAAACGTAGAGCGCGTGATCGGGTGAATGACGGGCGGCATCGACGGCGTAATACGTCTTGCCGTTCGCTTCCGCGTCCTCGTCAAGCAAAAGCTGTTCGCCGGTCGCGAGGCCCCGCGGGCGGCGAACATGGCGCGGGTGCTGCGCGCCGGGTTCATAGCGGCTGAAATAGTCGAATGGCCCGTCCGGCGTGGGGACCGAGGCGTCGTCCTGTTTGATACGCCCCTTCATTTCCTCGAACAATTCTATCTGAAGGTCAGTTGTCGCGGCCAGCACGGCGGCGCAATAGGCGTTTTCAGCGACGAGATGTTCGCGGATATCGGCGCTTAACACGTCAGGATCGCGCAATACCGCTTGCCAATTGTCGTCTTTCATCCAGGCGTAGTCGTCGGTGCGGACCCGGCCCAGTTGCTCGATCCGGCGGGCGATTTTACGCGGCGTGGGCGCAGTCGCGGTCACTTCGCCAACCGTTCGACTCATGATTTCCACGCGTAGTTGAAGCTCAGGCTGACGCGGGCGGATTTGGCGGCGCTCGCCAAAACCTCGTGGCGTAACCAACTTTCCCAAAGGACGAGCGCGCCGGGCGCGGGGGTTAGGGTCTCGAAACTTGGCCTGGGCGGCGCGGCCATCATCAAAGGCAAGCGCGGGTCCTCCAGGCGCAAAGCCCCCGCGCCCGGCGGTACGGTGACATAGACGGTTCCCGACACAACGCTGTGCGGATGGATGTGCCCTGAATGCGCGGCCCCGGACTTGAGCATGCTGACCCAAAGGCTATCGAGCGCGAGGCGTCCACCGCCCAGGTCAAAATCAAGTCGCGACGCGAAAGCCGCCGCGTGTTTATCCAATCTGCGCTTGAGATCGCCGAACGCCGTCGCCCGACGCGGCAGATCGTTGAGCGAGGCGTACGAGGTGTATCCGCCGTAACCGTTGGCCTTGCACCAAGCGCGCCCGGCGTGATCCTCGTTCGCCAACATGTCGCAGGCTTCGACGAGATCGGCGTGCAGGGCGGGCCAGGCGCGATCGTCGGCCAGCGAGGCTTGATAGATGCGGGTGGCAAAGAGATCACGGATGGCGGTCATGGCTTGAGGGCTGTATCAATTCGCGAGCGCGGAGCCCAGCCTTCGCGGTAGGGGGGCGCCGGGCGCGATTGCTGGAACCGAGCGTCCTCGCGGGGGTGACGATCCGCCGGTTGAACGGCGCGGCAAATTGAGCCCGCGCCGAGCCTCTAGCGCAGCACTTCTTCCAACCGCGTCATGGCCTCGCGCAGAACGTCGGGCGAGCGGCACGTGCACAGCCGCAGGAACCCGTCCGATCCCGGCCCGAAGAAGCTTCCCGGCGCGAGGCCGACGCGGCTGCGGTTGAGGATATCCAAGCACGCCGCGCGCGAATCGCGCATCCCATCGACGGTGAAAAACGCGTACATACCGGCCTTGGGTCTCGCTCCCAAGCGCACGCGCCCATAGCCCTCCAGCGCCTCGCAGACGATCGCCATCCCCTGCTCGCAATAGGCGCGCATCGAAGCCACGAACGGCTCGCCCTCCCGGATCGCGGCGACGCCGGCGTGTTGAATGAAGGTGGCGACGCCACTGGTTTGGTATTGCGTCATCATCGCTGCCGTGGGCCCAAGCGAAGGGGGATGCACCATCCAGCCCAGGCGCCATCCGGTCATCGCCCAGGATTTCGAAAAACTGTTCATGACCACTAGCCGATCTTCCTCGTCGGCGTGATCGAGTATGGTCGGGCCATGATCCATGCCGAACACCAGACGGTTATAGACCTCGTCGGCGATCAGCCAAACACCACGCGCGCGACACAGAGTCAGCATGGCGATTTGGTTTTCCATCGGGATCATCGCGCCGGTGGGGTTGCCCGGCGAGGCGAAGAACACGGCGCGGGTTCGATCATCGATCGCCGATGTCAGCTTGTCGAGATCAAGCGTCCAGCCGTCCGCCGCCAAATCCATCCGCACCGACCGGACCTGCGCGCCCACGACCTTGGCGGCGCCGCCAAGGTTGGGCCACACCGGGTCGACGACGATGATATTGTCGCCGGCCTGTGCAATCATTTGCACCGTCATCGCCATCGCGTTCATGCCGCTGGCCGTGACGGTGATGCGTTCGGGCCCGATGGCGCGCAGGCCCAAAGCAGTCTGATAGTCCGACAACGCGGCGCGAAGCTGCGGAATGCCGTTTTGGTGGGTGTAAAATACCTCGCCCGCCCGCACGGCCCGCATCATCGCCTCGCCGATAAACGCCGGGGCGGGTCGATCACCCTCACCAAACCACAGCGGAATGATATTTGGATCGCCCAAACCGTTTTTGGCGAGACTGGAAATATTCTCCAGCGAAATAGCGCGGATCGCGTAGCGCAAGCCGTCGCGCGCGTCGGGAAGGGCTAGCGAGTTCGAATCCATGGCCACGCTATAGTCTGATCCGAACGCGGGGTCATAGTCCGCCCATGCCCCCTCCCCGGCCCCGCCCCTTGAGCCGCGACGCCGACAACGGGGCGCTCAGCGCTTCATCGCCCCCTACCGCTCGGCTGACGCAGAGTCGCTTCCCCCGGAAGGCGAAGAGAAGCGCGTTGCTGAATCTT
>JANXWN010000124.1 GCA_025351125.1 Caulobacteraceae bacterium
CCTGCCCGGCATCGCCGACGCGAGCGTGGAAGTAGTTTGGGATCCGCCGTGGCACCAATCCATGATCACCGCCGATGGCCGCAAAGTTTTGGGGCTGGAATAGTGCGCTCGCGGGGAGGGCACTGATTCTCTCATTCTTCCGCTGCGCCCGGTTTTGAACCGCTTACTGAGGCCGCTCGCCCTCAGAGCCATATTGGCGGTCACGCGGGACCCCCGAGCGTTCATCGCAACAGGTCCGCCGGCTGGCTACGCTTGAGAATGCCCAGCGCCATGGCGCCGGAGATCACCGCGATGACCATCAACATGGCGCAAATCATCAGCGCCGGCAGGGGGTGGATGATGATCGGCAAACCGGCCATGCCCGCGAGCACTGCCACCAGGGCGGTGATGATCGCGGCCGCGCCTACCCCGGCGACCCCCGCCCACACCGACAGCTCCATCACGATGAGACGAAGCGAACCCATCGAAATTCCGAGCGCCCGCAGGCTGGCGAACTCGCGGATGTTCGAGAGAATGGCGCCGCGCAGGGTCTGCGAGGTGATGCCGATGCCGATCAGCACGGCGACGAAAGTCAAGAATACCAGCAGCACGCCGACGATTTGCTGACTCATCAGGGCGTTTTCGTTGGATTTGTTGAATTCCGGGCGCGACCACGCGCGATAGGCGCCGTGGGCGGCGGCGTTGAGTTGATCACGCACCAGATCGATATTAGCGGGACTGTCGACGCGGATCATCAGCGGCCCGGTCTCGCCGGTCGTGGCGCTGTCGGTGCGCGCCAGCAGCCGCACGGTTTCGCGCGAGGCGACGACCGAGGTTTGATCAACGCTCTGGTAGCCGTGCAAAACGGCGCGGATGTGCACGGCGTGGCCGTTGATCGAGGCTTGCGCGCCAAGCTTGGTCCCCAGTTTTTCCATCGTGCTTTCGTCCACGGCGACAGCGCCCGGCTCCATCAAGGCTATGCGGGTCTTTTCGTCGAAATCCACCGGCAAGGTGACGGCCCCGGCAATGGGATCGACAGCCCAAACGGCGATAAAGGTCTGCACCTGTTTGCCGCCCGCTCCGGGGTGGTTGACCCAGGCGCCAAAGGCCTCCTCGATACTCCGAACTTCCGTCACGTGCGGGTTTTGGAAAATTTGCGGCTGCACGCGGTTAGGCAAAGTCGGATCGCCGTTAACCATGCTGGGCACCTTGACCGGCAGGATGAAGATATCCGCGCGCGACCGTTCGGTGGTGGCCAGAGCGGTGTGGATTATGCCGAGAAACAGCCCCTGCATCACCAAAACCAACATGCCCGACAAGGCCAGAGCGATCACCGCCGCCAGATAACGGCGCCATTCATAGATTAAGGTCGACAGGGCCAACGACATGTCGCTAAAGCCCGCCCGCGCCGACCGACGACCATCCGCCGCCCAACGCCTTATAGGTCTGTACGGTGCGCCGCAGAGTCTGCACGCGTTGCGCGGTGAGGGCCGAGCGCACCGTGCGCCAAGATTGCTCGGCGGTCAGCACCGTCGTCAGGTCATCCAGCCCGCCGTCATAGCGCCGCCGCGACGCGGCGAAGGCGCGCGCCGCGCGGGCCTCGCCGTCTTGCAACGTCGCCCGCGCCGCCTCGCCGGCGGCCAGATCGGTCAAGGCGGTTTGCGCCTCGGCGTAGGCGGTCTGCACAGTTTTTTGATAGGCGATCGCGGTTTGCCGCGTGCGGGCGTCTTCGGCCTTGGCCTGATAGAGCAATTTGGGAATGTCGAGCGTCGGGATGGTCAGCCCCACCGCCAGATTCCAAAATCCTTGGTTATAGACCTGCGTCGTCTGGGTCAGGGTCGAGGGCGGAATGAACGAGACACCCGGCTGGGCGATGCGCGACAGCCCCAACCCAGGCAACAGCGTCAAGGTGGGAAAAACCGCCAAATGCCGCAGCTTGGCGGCGCCGATCGCCGATCGCAGGCGCGCGCGCGCCTCGCGAACATCGGGGCGCCGCGCGAGCAGGTCGGCGGGCAGGGCGGACGGGGCCGATGGCGCGTCGGGCGGCCCACCGACAAGCGGCAGCTCGCTGGATGGGGCTAGACCGCGACCGATCAGCACCAGCAATCGGCGCCGCGCGTCCTGCAACTGGGCGGCCAAGTCGTCGGCTTGCGCCTGGCCCAACGCGACGTCACCGGCGATTTGATCGACCTGGTCGTCGGTCCCCGCGCCTGCGTCGGCCTTTCGCCGCGCGATGCTCGACAGATCGGTGCGGATGCGCACCGTTTCGCGCGCGTCCGCCAATTGAATTTGCAAACCTTTGGCCTGAAAATAGGCGTCCGCCACGGCGGCGGCGAGACCGGCTCGGGTCCCTTCCACGTTGAACAGCGCTTGAGCCGCGTCGGCGGCGGCGACACTGCGGGCGGTGGACAGCCGACCGAACAGATCCAGCTCCCACGAGACGTTGAAACTTCCGCTTAACGTGTCGGTGATGCCGCCGACGGGGTTGAGGCTGCTGCTTTGGCCGTCGAGGTCGTAATTTTTCTGGCGTCCCGCCGCGGCGCCGATTGACCCGGACGGCAGGGTTTGGGCGGTTTGGGCCAACCGCGTCTCCCGCGCCTCCAACAGGCGCGCGCCGGCGGTCAGGGCGTCGGGGCCGTTGCGAAACGCCTCGTCTTCCAAGGCGTCGAGCGCCGGGTCCCTGAACAACACCCACCAGCGATCCAAGTTTTGCGGGGCGATGGCGACGGCGGAGGGGCCTTCGTAGGTCGCGGGCATGGCGATACTCGGAACCGTAACCTTGGCGCCCGCTGCGGGCCAGGCTACGGACGCCGCCAGCGCCACTCCTATCGCCACGCGCTGACCGGCCACGCCGCTACCCCTTGTCAATATCCCGCGATTCCCGTCGCCCGCCACCTCTCCGCGCCAAGCCAGACCACCTCAAGTTAAGAAGCGGTAAGGTGGGTTAAATACCGGTAATGCACGCGGATTTATGCCGAGAACGAGGCAAAGCGCGATCGGGCCTAACAGGCGGACGGCTTAACGGGGTCGAATGGGACGCGGCCTGGGAAACGGCTTGGGTTCGGGTTGCGGCGGCGCTGGCGGATCGTCCGCCAGCAACAGCATGATTGGCGCCAAACTGGCCGCTCGGAGATCGGCGAGGCGGGGTCCGATAAGCGTCGGGACTGCCTGGGCGCTGTTGGGTTCTAAAGTCCGAAGGCGGGTGAAATTGCAGCTAAACACCGCCCCGGCTCCGGTCATGGCGGTCAGGGCGTCGCGCCAGCGGGTGAGGTTCGCGCCGTAGCTGGTGGCGACGAGAGCCCCGGTCAGGAACGAATTGCGTTGGCCCCAATGCGGACGACCACCGTTGGCGTTCGCCACCGCCATCAAGGTCGACATCCAGGTTTCGTTATCGGGCAGGCCCTTCAACGAGGTCACCTCGATCGCAACCGCGTGCACCGAAGGAAAATTGTGCATGCTCAAGGTCGCCGACGTCGTCATCGACCAGCGCAGCGAAATATACCCGGCTTGTTTGACGCCCGCCGCCATTGCAACCACGGTATCGAGAAAGTTCAGATAACCGAGGG
>JANXWN010000131.1 GCA_025351125.1 Caulobacteraceae bacterium
GTAAAAGCCTCGACGCTCACGGCATTGCGGCCTACTTGGCTGATTTAGTCGGCAAATTCCCGATCGTCTCGATCGAAGACGGCTGTGCGGAAGACGATATGGAGGGTTGGGCCGAACTGACGACCTTGCTCGGCAATCGGATTCAGTTGGTTGGCGACGATCTTTTCGTCACTAACCCAAAGCGCCTCGCGATGGGAATCAAGGCTCACTTGGCCAATTCAATTCTAATTAAAGTTAATCAAATCGGTACGTTATCGGAAACACTTGATGCCGTCGATTTGGCTCATCGCAACGCCTATACCGCCGTGATGAGCCACCGTTCCGGTGAAACCGAGGACGCCACCATCGCCGATCTCGCGGTGGCCACAAATTGCGGGCAGATCAAGACCGGCTCGTTAGCTCGCTCGGATCGTTTGGCGAAATATAATCAATTGCTGCGCATTGAAGAGCAATTGGGTGACCAAGCGATCTATGCCGGCGCGGCGGCGGTAAAACATCTGGTTTGATCGGTTTGTTAGTCTCCCGTTAAGCGCAACAGGCGAGGGTGGCGACTCTTCGTCAAACCCTTGAGCCGTATACGTGTTTTTTCAACTGAAAACTTATTTGCCGACCGCCGCCTTGGCGTTTCTAATTTTTTATTTCGGCTTCCACGCCTTAACGGGTGATCGCGGTCTGTTGCTCGCGCAGCAGAGACGCGAAATGTTTACGGAAAAGCAGGCCGAATTGGCGCAATTACGCGCCGAGCGGGCGGATTTAGAGACGCGCGCCCGACTTTTGCGCGATGAAAGTTTGTCGGCCGATTTGCTCGAAGAACGCGCGCACGTGTTGCTAGGCTTTGCCGATCCGAGAGACTATGTAATTCGAATTGCGCCTGAACGCGGTTGACGCTAGGTCCGCCGCGCGGTCAAGTTGAATTGCGGTGGAGAAGCCTATGGCGCGGCAGAGCGCCTCTAAACCCAAAGCGGTTGCGATATCCCCAGCGCACCCCGACAAGGCCGCCTTGCTCGATTTCTGTCGGTCCATGTTGCTCATCCGCCGTTTTGAAGAACGCGCGGGTCAGCTGTACGGCATGGGACTGATCGGCGGATTTTGTCACCTGTATATTGGTCAGGAGGCCATCGCGGTCGGTATGCAGGCGGCCAAAGGTGATGGCGATCAAGTGATTACCGGCTATCGTGAACACGGACATATGCTGGCCGCGGGCATGGATCCCAAGGGGGTCATGGCCGAGTTGACAGGGCGCGCCGCGGGTGTCTCGCGCGGCAAGGGCGGATCGATGCACATGTTTTCCACCGCCGCGGGCTTCTACGGCGGCCACGGTATTGTCGGCGCGCAGGTCAGCCTCGGCACGGGTCTGGCTCTGGCCAACCGCTATCGTGACGACGGCAAGGTTGCTTTTGTTTATTTCGGCGACGGCGCGGCTAATCAGGGGCAAGTTTACGAGAGCTTCAATATGGCCGAGCTGTGGAGCTTGCCGGTTGTTTATGTGATTGAAAATAATCAATACGCCATGGGCACCAGCGTCGAACGGTCGTCATCCGAGACGCATTTGCACAAACGGGGCATTAGTTTCAATATTCCAGGAGCCGAGGTGGATGGCATGGATGTGGTTGCGGTTCGCGAGGCCGGGAAGATGGCCGCGGAACACGCGCGGTCCGGCAAGGGTCCATTCATTCTGGAGATGAAAACTTATCGCTATCGCGGACACTCGATGAGCGATCCGGGAAAATATCGCACGCGCGAGGAAATCGACGCTGTGCGTAAGACCCGCGACCCCATCGAACACCTGCAGGAGCGCCTGGAAACGCTCGACTTCGCCGACGAGGCGCAAATCAAAGCGATCGACGCCGAGGTTAAGGCCATCGTGGCCGACGCCGCTGAATTTGCCCGCACCACTCCCGAACCTAATCCCGCCGAACTCTACACCGACGTCTATCTCGAGACCGTCCCGTGACCGACATTCTGATGCCGGCGCTCTCGCCGACCATGGAGGAGGGCGCGCTGACGAAATGGTGATCAAGGTCGGCGATACCGTCAAATCCGGCGACGTCATCGCCGAGATCGAAACCGATAAGGCGACGATGGAAGTCGAGGCCGTCGACGAGGGCGTCGTCGAAGCCTTGCTCGTCGCTGAAGGCGCCGAGGGCGTGGCGGTCAATGCGCCGATTGCGCGGTTAAGCGGGGGAGGAACGGCGAGCACCCCTCAGTCGCCGGTGAGCGGGCCGGCCACCATTGCCCCACAGATGGGAGAGCCGGAAAACGGCATCGCTCCTCTGTCTCCTGGTGGGGGAGGCCCGGCGCCCGCTAACGCCGTGATGAAGGGGGCGTCCCAGGGCGCCGATGCCGAATTGCCCGCCGGAACCGAAATGATCAAAACCACCGTGCGCGATGCCTTGCGCGACGCGATGGCGGAGGAAATGCGCCGCGACGCCGACGTCTTTTTGATGGGGGAAGAAGTCGCGCAATACCAGGGCGCCTATAAAGTCAGCCGTGATCTGCTGGCAGAATTTGGCGAGCGGAGGGTTATCGACACACCGATCACCGAACACGGCTTCGCCGGATTGGGCGTCGGCGCGGCCATGGCGGGGTTGAAGCCGATCGTGGAGTTCATGACGTTTAATTTCGCCATGCAGGCCATTGATCACATTATTAATTCTGCGGCAAAAACCCTCTATATGTCCGGTGGTCAGATTCGCAGTTCCATTGTTTTTCGCGGCCCCAACGGCGCCGCCTCGCGCGTCGGGGCGCAACACAGCCAGGACTACGCTGCTTGGTATGCCAGCGTGCCGGGGCTGAAGGTTGTCGCGCCTTATGACGCGGCCGACGCCAAGGGCCTGCTGAAATCCGCCATTCGTGACCCCAATCCCGTGGTATTTTTGGAGCACGAGATGGTCTACGGGACCGAGTTCGACGTGCCGGACGTCGCCGATTGGTTGGTTCCTATCGGCAAGGCCAAGGTCCGCCGCGTCGGCTTGCACGTGACGCTCGTGGCCTATTCGCGGATGGTCGGCTTCGCCTTGCAGGCCGCCGACGCCCTCGCCGTTGAGGGAATAGAGACCGAAGTGGTCGACCTTCGCACCCTGCGTCCCCTCGATCACGACACGGTGGTGCGAAGTGTCATGAAGACCAATCGTTTGGTCACCATTGAGGAGGGGTGGGGCCCCATGGGGGTCGGCGCCGAGATCGCGGCGCGCGTCGTCGATCAGGCCTTCGACTATCTCGACGCCCCGCCCGTGCGCGTTTGCCAAGAAGACGTGCCGTTGCCGTACGCCGCCAACCTCGAAGTGCTGTCCCTGCCGTCGGTGGCGAAAATTGTCGCGGCGGCCAAAGCCGTTTGTTATCGATGACAAAGATGACTTGGCGCGCCGGAGGGTGCCATTGCGGGGCGGTGAGGTTCGAGGCCAGTCTGCCTGATCGGATCGATGCGCAGAGCTGTAACTGTTCTATGTGCGCCAAGGTGGGGTTTGTTCACGTCATCTTGGCGCAAAGCCGGTTTCGCCAGACGAGTGGCGCGGAGAGTCTCACGCATTATACCTTTGGCACCCACACCGCCGAGCATCTGTTCTGCGCGGTGTGCGGGGTAAAGAGTTTCTATCGCCCGCGCTCCAATCCGGACGGTTGGTCGGTCAACGCTCGCTGTCTGGACGACGCCGATAGTCTTGACCTCAACCTGACCGCTTTTGACGGGTTGAACTGGGAACGGCACGGCCACGATCTTGCCCATCTCTCAAAGGAGGCCCCATGACCGACGTGTTGATGCCGGCCCTGTCGCCAACGATGGAAGAGGGCGTGCTCGCCAAATGGCTGGTCAAGGTTGGCGACACCGTCAAATCCGGTGACGTTATCGCCGAGATAGAAACCGATAAGGCGACGATGGAAGTTGAAGCGGTCGACGAAGGCGTGGTGGAAGCGCTTTTGGTCGACGAAGGCGCCGAAGGCGTCAAGGTCAACGCGCCAATCGCGCGACTGAGCGGGGGGACGGCATCGCCTCCTTCCGCGGCTATGTCGGTACTTTCCCAGGCGGGGGTGGAGGACGTCAAGCAAAACGCCGTCACGACACCCAAACTCAACTCCTCCCCTGGGGGAGGAGAACTACAAAGTGGCGGAGCAGGCCCAGCCGCGCCTGCCGCGTCGACCCGCATTGCCGTATCTCCCCTGGCCCGCCGTCTCGCGGCTCAAAAGGGAATCGATCTGGCGACACTCAAAGGTTCCGGACCGCATGGTCGGATCATTCAGCGCGATCTCAATGGTGCGCCCTCAGCGCCCGCCGCCGCTCAGTTCGATGCCGCCCCGAGTGACATTCCGGCTCGTCAGGCCCAATCGCTCGAGCAAATGGGGATTCCAGTGGGCTCCTACGATCTCACGCCGCTGGACGGCATGCGCAAAACCGTCGCCCGGCGCTTGACCGACAGCTTCCGCGATGTGCCGCATTTCCCCCTCGGTATCGATATCGAGATCGACACCTTGCTGAC
>JANXWN010000134.1 GCA_025351125.1 Caulobacteraceae bacterium
CGGATGCATCAATTGCGGGTACATCTGGCCGCGATCGGCCGCCCTATCGCCGGCGACGCGCGTTACGGCGGGGCCCTCGTCCTTGCGGGCGCACCGGTGTCGCGCCACATGCTGCACGCCGCCGCCTTGACCTTTCCCCACCCCGCGGGCGGCGAGCGGCGGATCGAAGCGCCTTTGCCCGGCGACTTTCTCGCCGTCCTCACCGCGAGCGGACTGACCGCGCCGCCGCGGTGGCTCGCGCAACCCCCTGAAGCTGGTCTATAAGAGGGTCTGCAACCAGGAGTGATCGATGAAACGCTTTGCCATCGCCGCCGCCAGCCTTGCGCTCGTGGCGCTGAACGCATGCCAAACCCCGACCGTATTTCAGCAGGCTAACCGACCTAACGGCGTCGGCTATTCCGAGCAGACCATTGAACCTGGCCGATACCGCGTCACGTTTCAAGGCGGCGGTGGCGGTCCGGCGCAGCAGGTGGAGGACTACACCCTGTTGCGGGCGGCGCAGATTGCCGTTCGGGACGGTTACGATTGGTTCCGCGTGATCGACCGCAGCGGGTTTTCCGCTCCGCCGCGTTCCGGCAGCGCCATCTCGATCGGCGGCGGTTCCGAGAGTTTTGGCCGCGGCGGCGGCGTCGGCCTGGGACTGGGCACGACCTTCGACCTGAGTGGCGGCCCGGCGGTGATGCGATCGTTCGAAATCCTCGCCGGTCACGGCCCGACGCCGCCAGGACCTGACGCTTACGACGCGCGCGGCGTGATCCAAACCATCGGTCCGCGCTCCGCGCCGCCGCCGCCGCCGCGCTAAAAATACGCGATGGAAAAGCTGGCGCTTGTCGCGGTCGGCGGCGCGGTTGGTTCGGTGGCCCGCTATTTGACCGGCATTGCCGCCGGACGGCTGGTGCGCCTAAGCGCGCCCTGGCTGGGGACGTTTGCCGTCAACGTGGTCGGCGGTTGCTTGATGGGGCTTTTAGTCGGCTATCTGGCTCATCGCGGCGGCGCCGATCAAGACCGCTGGCGGTTGTTATTGGCCGTCGGCGTGCTTGGCGGCTTTACCACTTTTTCATCCTTCTCGCTCGACGCCGCCAAGCTGATTCAGAGCCGCGCCTATGGAGAAGCGGGTCTCTATATGCTCGCCTCCGTGGTGTTGTCGGTCGGCGCTCTGTTTCTGGGTTTGATAATGGCGCGGCGACTGTTCGCCTGATGCCGCAAGCGCAATTGATCGGCGTCGCACTGGCCGATGACGGCACCCGGTTGGACCGCTGGCTACGTCGGCGTTGGCCAAGTTTGGGTCAGACGCAAATCCATAAATTGGCCCGCGGCGGCCAGATCCGCGTCGACGGCGCCCGCGTGAAGGCCGATACCCGCTTGGTCGCCGGCGCGATGGTGCGCATCCCGCCCTTGCCCGATATCTCGTCGTCGGCGGCGCGCGAGACGATATCGCCCCGCGACGCCACCTTCGCGCGGGGCTTGGTGCTCTATGAAGACGACGCGGTGTTGGTGCTCAACAAACCGGCGGGTCTGGCCGTGCAGGGCGGCACCAAGACCCTGCATCACATCGACCGGCTGCTCGGCGTTTGGGGCGAGGGCCTCGCCCGTCCTCGATTGGTCCACCGATTGGACCGCGACACCTCGGGGGTGTTGGTGCTGGGAAAGACGCCGGCCGCCGCCGCTCATCTGGCCGGCGCCTTCGCCTCGCGCCGAGCGCTCAAGACCTATTGGGCGATCGTGCAAGGCAGTCCAAATCCGGCCGAAGGCTTGATTGACCGGCCGCTCGTCAAGATCGGCATTGATGATCGCGAACGCATGGCGCCCACCGACGATCAAGACCCGAACGGCAAGCCGGCCGTGACCGCGTTCGAAACAATCGCCCGCGCGGGACCGCGCGCCGCTTGGATGGCGCTGAGCCCGCATACCGGCCGCACGCATCAACTGCGCGCTCACATGCTGGCGATCGGTCATCCGATATTGGGCGATCCGAAATACAATACGCCAAGCTCAATAGCCGCATCGGGTTCGCTGAAGCTGCAACTGCACGCCCGCCGCCTTACCCTGCCTCACCCGTCGCACGGTGTCATCGATATCGAAGCCCCGCTCAGCGCGGAAATGACGGCGGGTTTCGCTTGGTTCGGATTTGAGATTGGGCGCGCGCGTTAAGCTTTTGCTCGCGCCGCGAACGCCGCCGCGGCGCCGAACAGGCCCGGCTCGGGGTGGGTGATCAGGTGAACGGGCATGTTCGCCATGCGCTGCTCGAAACGGCCCTTCGCGCGAAATCGTTGTTCAAAGCCGGATCGCGCTAGATGGTCGGCGATCCGCAGGCCGACGCCGCCGGCGATGACGACGCCTTGCGCGCCGTGAATTAGAGCGATGTCTCCGGCGACGGAGCCGAGGCTCATGCA
>JANXWN010000138.1 GCA_025351125.1 Caulobacteraceae bacterium
CGAGGTTCGCCCGCGCGAAGTGATTGTCGACTACGCTGATCAAACCGTCGATCCGACCTACAAACTGCAAGCGGGCGCGGCGGTGCGCCTGGGGCCGATCAGCGTTACCGGGTCGAGTCGAAGCCGCCTAAATTTCATCCAGGGTTTAGCGCCCTGGAAATCAGGAAATGTGTACAGCCCGGCCCGGTTGGCGAAACTGGAGCAAAGGCTGTTGGACGCGGGTGTTTTCGAAACCGCAACGGTAAGTCTGGCGGCGATTGCGCAGACCCGAGATGGTCTAAGGCCGGTTCTGGTCATTCTAAATGATCGCAAAGCGAGCACTCTCGAACTGGGCGCAGGGTATTCCACCAGCCACGGATCAGGCGCGGACGGAAAATACATTCTCTATAATCGTTTAGGGCGTGCAGATTCGTTGACGTTCTTACTGCGGGGTTACGACATTCAGCAGAAACTGGACGTCGAGTTGGCGTTGCCTGACTGGCTGCGGCCCGATCAGATACTGAAGGTCGGCGGCGGCTTGCTCGGTGACCGCACCGCAGCCTATACCGATATCGGCGGCGGCGTACGTCTTGATGTCGAACGTCACTACACTAAAACCACCTACATAACCGTCGGCGCGGCGTTGGACTACGCCTCGACGCGTGAGAAGACGGCGGTCAATTTGCTCGCCACGCCGGTGGGACAAGACCTGAAACTCGAGATCGCCACCGCATTGGCGGCGTTTGCCCTCGACCGCTCAAACGACGTCCTAAATCCTACGCGGGGATGGCGTCTGGAGGCGCGTGTCGAACCGACTTTAATTGCCGGTGACCGATCCATTCGGTATTTACGCGCGCAGACTCAGGCGAGCGCTTATCTGCCAGTAGGTCCGGGCGCGGGGACGGTGCTCGCCGCGCGCTTTAAGATCGGTTCAATATTGGGTGGCAAGATCCCAGATGTTCCCGCGGATCGGCGGTTTTTTGTCGGTGGCGGGGGGTCCGTGCGCGGCTACGGTTATCAGGCGGTAGGGCCTCGGCTGTCCGATAATACGCCTCAGGGCGGTCTTTCCGCGGTGGAATCCTCAATAGAGGTGCGCCAGCGCGTTACGCGAGACTGGGGAGTTGTCGGCTTCGTCGACGCCGGCGCCGTGGGCACCGGATCTTCGCCGGCCTTCACCGGATACGGCGTCGGCGCCGGCATCGGGGTACGCTACAATCTTGGTTTCGCCCCGTTGCGCGTCGATATCGCCACACCACTGAAGCCGCGCGCCGGCGATGGCAGGGTGCAGGTGTATGTGAGCATTGGACAAAGCTTTTGACCTCTGTCGAGGCGCCTTCCCGGCCGGCGGGCAAGCCGCCCCGTCCCCGGGCTACTCTAGCGGTCCTGGCGGCTTTAATTTTAGCGGCGGCGTTGGTGGGTGCGGTGCGCTATGTACCTCTCACCGTGTGGGGCCGTACTCTTATTGAGCGACGACTGGACGGCCTTCAACTCGGAGCATTTGGCCGATTGCGGATCGAGGGTCTGCGCGGCGACGTCTGGAACCGGGTTATCGTCAAACGGATCACACTTGCTGACCAATCTGGCGTCTGGCTGGAGGCCCACGACACGGATTTGACTTGGCGACCCTCCGCTTTGTGGCGGCGGCGGGTTGAGGTCGCGTCGGTCACCTCGCCTGACGTGACCGTGTGGCGCGAACCGATGCTCACGGCCCAGTCTCCGCTGTCCCGGTCGACACTGCCCATCTCCCTACAGCTCGACCGAGCCCTTGTGCGATTGACCCTCGCGCCCGCTTTTGCGGGTCGCAAAGGCGTTTACCACGTCGGCGCCGCCCTTCGGCTGGATCGCTCGGGCGCGGTGCGCGGTTCGCTTGACGCCCTAAGTCTGCTGCATCCCGGAGATTTTTTGAGTGCTCGGCTAGATATTGGCCACAAGGACCGACTCACGGTTTTGGTCCGCGCGCTCGAGGCGCAAGGCGGCCCAATCGCGGGCGTACTGGGCCTCCCGACGGATAAACCGTTGACCGTCGATGTTCGCGCCAACGGTCGGGGTAAGGTTGGGCGGTTCACCGCGGTTGCGCGAGTTGGGGACACGCAACCCGCCGAAGCGGGCGGCTCGTGGAGTGAAAACGGAGGCCAGGCGAGCGGGCGTTTTTCGCTTGCGGCCTCGCGGCGGCTTAGCTCTTTTCAAATCGGGGTGGGGCCAGAGCTACGATTTGACGTCACGGGGCGGGCGGTCAAGCCGGGCGTCTATGCGATGATCATCAACGTCGTTGGCGCTAATCTCAATGTGACGGCCCGTGGCGACGTTGATCCGGGACGCCAGCGTACCGGATCTGGCGGCGTTCAGATCGACCTCCGCATAGCCGACTCATCAAAAATGGTCGGGACGCCTGGTCTGGGCGCGGGCCGGTTTCAAGGGACGGTGGAGGCCGCCGCGAACCTTTGGGTTCTGAATGGCTTGGCTGCAATTGATCATGTCGTCCTTGCAGATTATTCCCTCGCGCGCGTCTGGGGACCCATCAAACTTGAAGCAAATAAAAATGGCCTGACCCTTCAGGGCGCCGTTCGGGGCGCGGGCGGGGCGGGGAAGGGGTTGGCGGCAGCCTTGCTCGGAGCGACGCCGAACGTTGCCGCCGAGGTCGCTTGGCTTCCCGATGGGCGTGCCCTGATCCGTCGCTTTTCGGTGGATGCGGTCGGCGTCAAAGGTAACGCGCGAGGCGATCAAGGGCTGCTTGGCGGATTGTCGTTTACCGGCGATGCCGCCTTCAGCCGACTCGCTGCCGCGCAGGTTGGCGCCAGGGGGCTCATTACAACGACCTGGACGGCAAGCCAACGGCGCGCCGGGGACCGTTGGAGCTTCTCGTTTGACGCCAAAGGTCACGCCGTTTCAACGGGATCGGCCAGTGCAGATCGATATATCGGACCGACCCCCCACGTTACGGCGAAGGGCGAATATTCGGCGGGCAATCTTTCGATTGCCAACTCGACGATGGACGGCGCCGCCGGTTCGTTATCGGCGGCGGGAATAATCGAAAAAACCGGGAACCTCCGTCTAAACCTCGCTTGGCGGAGCAATGGTCCCCTGTCCCTGGGGCCGCTGGATATCACCGGGTCGGCGAGAGGCGAAGGCGCTGTCACCGGCGCCTTAGCAGCGCCGCGCGCCGACTTGACGGCCGACTTCAAGGCCATCGACTTGCCTTACCTACCCCTGCAAAACGCGCATCTGATTTTAAGTTTTTTGAGGACACCCCAAGGTTCAGACGGTCGGATCGTTGTTACCGGTGCGAGTGACTACGGCCTCGCGAAGGGGGCTGCGGCGTTCCGCTTTGTGGACAACGGGATAGACATCAGTGGTCTGGAACTCGACGCCGGGGGAGTCAGGGCGCACGGCAGCGTGAACCTTCGAGACTCCACGCCCTCGGCCGCGAACTTGGCGGTAACGGTTGGCGTGGGCGCCTTTTTGGCCCAGGGCCGCGCCGAGGCCAAGGTTGTAATTGTCGATGCCGCGGGCGGAGCGCGCGCTACGGTTAACGCCACCATGACCGATGCGATACTTCGCGACGGCGGCGGCTTGATCAATACTTTGGCAGTGTCTGCCGATGGCCCGCTCCGGCGCTTGTCGTATTCCGTTAAGGGGGCGGGGGACATCGGTGAGGCGCCGTGGCGGATCGCCGGCGGCGGTGTACTAACGCAGGGCGTGTACGATCAAAGCCTGAGCTTCACCGGAACTGGCCGATATCTGCGCGCGGATCTGAAAACGGTCGAGCCGGCAAAGGCAACGTTTTTTGACAACGGAATGGACGCTATTTTGCATTTGTCGTCTGGAAATGGTCATATGGACGTTTCTTTCGATCAGCGGGGCGGCACGGTCAAAGCCGCGGCCACCCTTTCCGATCTCAGCCTCGCCCTGCTAAACCCCGATTATGTCGGACGCCTTGACGGCGCCGTGACTCTTGCGGGACACGGGGGACCGTTCAGCGGAACGTTGGACGCCAAACTGACCGGCGCGGGCGGCCGGGATCTGAAAGGTTCGCCGCCGCTGGACGGGACCCTTAAGGCGACTTTAGCGGGCTCCACCCTTTCACTCGCGGCGGACGTGGCCAACACCGCTGGCTCAAAAGCGCACATTAATCTAACGCTTCCCGCGGAATCCTCCACATCTGCTCTGCGCATCGCTGTTAATCGCACGCGTCCGATGGCGGGACGTTTTGAAATCGATGGCGAAATCCGTCCGCTTTGGGATTTGGTTCTGGGTGGTGGACGATCGCTTTCCGGCCACGTACGGGCAGCTGGCTCGGTGATCGGCTCGCTCGCGGACCCGCGTTTCATCGGTAGGGCGAGCCTCGAGAACGGACGATTCCAGGACAGCGACACCGGATTGAAACTCGAGGGGGTTATGCTGACCGCCGCGCTGCAGGACAACAGCATTGATATCAGCCGGTTTTCCGGCCGCGACAATGGTCGCGGGGCCGTCGCCGGGTCCGGCCGGATCAGTCTATTTCGCGAGGGTAAGTCCAACTTCCAAATTGACTTGCGAGGCTTCCGCTTGATCGACAATGACATTGGGGTGGCGACCGCGACGGGCGTGATCAAAGTCGTTCGCGCGGCGGATGGTAAGGTCCAGTTGAGCGGCGATCTGAACATTGATCGTGCGCAGATCGCGCCCAATCCGCCAGTGCCGTCGGGGGTCGTGCCGATGGATGTCGTCGAGCGGCACAAGCCGGTTGATCTTAACGCGCCAGCCATTGTCGTCGCGCGCGAGTCGCCGGTGAATTTGGACATTAAGCTCAAAGCGCCGGGCGGGGTTTTCATCAAAGGCCGGGGGCTCAATGTGGAACTATCGCTGGACGCTAAGGTTAGCGGCACGACCAATGAGCCGCAATTGTCGGGGGTCGCTCACGTTGTTCGAGGCGATTATGACTTTGCGGGCCGGCGTTTTCAATTCGATGATCGCGGCGTCGTTTATCTGGGATCGACGCCTGAAACCATCCGTCTCGACCTCACAGCCACGCGAGAAGATCCATCTTTGACCGCGGTTATAAAAATTACCGGAACGGCAGCCAAACCGACCGTGGCTTTGTCGTCGACCCCCGTGCTGCCTAAGGATGAAGTTCTAAGTCAGGTGCTGTTCGGGGCGTCGGCCTCGCAACTGTCTGGTCTACAGGCGGCGCAGTTGGCTTCAGCTCTTTCGGGTCTAGCCGGGGGGGGCGGGTTTGACATCATTGGCGGACTGCGAAATTTCGCCCACCTCGACCGGTTGGCCGTCAGCGGGGACGCGACCTCAGGAACCTCGGTGTCCGGCGGCAAGTATCTAACAGACAAAGTCTATCTAGAGATTTCCGGCGGTGGTCGTGAGGGGCCAGGCGCCCAAGTGGAATGGCGGGTACGGCGGCACTTGGCAATAATCTCGCGAGTCACCAGCCAAGGTGATTCACAAATTTCCGTCCGTTGGCGAAAAAATTAGCAGGGTGACGGGTTTGGTTTGTAGCGTTGGTCTTCGTCCAGTACCGCGCAGATTGGAATATCGTTGGTCGAACCAAGACGGTCGTATAGGAATTTGAAATCTTGCAAGGTGGCGTTCAACAAAGCCTGCATTGAGGGTACAACAAAATAGGTTGGTTGCAGATCGTCGATACGGTAGGGCGTGCGCATCACTCGCTCAAGGCGAAAGCCCAATCGTTGCGCCGAAGGATTTTCTAACGCGAACAGGGATTCGGTTTTCGACGATACAATGCCGGCGCCGTAAATTCTTAGTCCTTGCGGCGTGTCGAGCAGGCC
>JANXWN010000151.1 GCA_025351125.1 Caulobacteraceae bacterium
TGCGACCATCTTCCAAGCACACCAAGTGATCAGGTGTGATGGACCGACGAATCGGCACAGCCGGTTCCTTCGGCGCGGCTTCGACGGTTTCGTTTCCGGTCGCGATGCCGGCCAAAGCCCGGTGAACGCTTTGAATCAAAGCTGGAAGGTCGGTGGTGGCGACAGTATTGTTTTCGACGTAGGCGGCCACAATCTCTGCGGTCATCTCGATTATCTCTGACTTATCGTCCATATTGCTTTCTTTCTTTGTCGTGCGAACCCACACCATAGGTTCAAGCCGTCGTTGGCAATCATCGGCTCATATGAAAAATTTATGACGATGACAAGCGGAATTACTTGGTCAAACGTACCAAACTAAACAAAACCACGAAATCGGGGTTGATTTTGACAGTGCAAACGTAAAAAAATGTCAACTGAATTCCCGCGCTTGCCAGTGTGGCCAGATGTCTGGCAGGTCTTTGGACACCTGATTTGGGTAATGAGCACTACGTTTTTCAAGAAACGACGTTACGCCTTCGCGCGCATCCGCTGAACCGCCGCGTGATTGTATGGCCCGACTGTCGGCTTGGTGCGCCTGCATCGGCTGGTCGGCGCCCGCCATTCGCCAAATCATCTGTCGCGTCAAAGCAACCGAAACCGGCGCGGTATTATCGACAATTTCCCGCGCCAAAGCGCGCGCGGCGGCAAGCAAATCGCCCGGAGCGTGCAATGATCGCACCAAGCCTTTGTCCAAGGCTTCCTGCGCCGCGAACACCCGTCCGGTGTAGCACCACTCCAACGCCGTTTGGATGCCGACGAGGCGCGGCAGGAACCACGAGGACGCCGCCTCCGGGGTGATTCCGCGACGGGCGAACACAAATCCGAAACGGGCCTCGGTCGAGGCGAGGCGGATGTCCATCGCCAATTGCATAGTGACCCCGATGCCCACCGCCGGCCCGTTGATGGCCGCGATCACCGGCTTCAAACTCTCGAAAATACGCAGGGTGACGCGGCCGCCGCCATCACGGTGCACGCCCGCCACGCGGGTATCGACGCGAGCGGGGTCGGTCGACCTATCGTAGTCGAACGTCGCCCCGCCTGCGGAAAGATCCGCTCCGGCGCAAAAACCACGTCCCGCGCCGGTGACGATCACCGCCATGACCGCGTCGTCGCCGTCGGTGTGGTCGAAAGCCGCAATCAAATCGGACATCATTTGCGAGGTAAAGGCGTTGAGGCGTTCGGGGCGATTGAGGGTAATCGTCGCGATTCCCTCATCGAGCGAATACAAAAGGGTTTCAAAAGTCGGCTGCGGCATTGCGGTTCCTCGCTCAGGGATGTTGACGTTGAGGCGCCCTTTACGAGACGAGCGCCTACGCGGCATAACGGCTTAACGATAAGCAGATTTTCCGAGGAATCCATGGTTGATCCGGTTTTGGCGCACTTCAAACTTTATTGCCTGACCCCGGTGCCTTGACGTGCACCCGTCACACCACGCCAAAAGCCATCCCGACAAACCGGCTTACATCATGGCCGCGTCGGGTGAACGCGTAACCTATGGCCAACTTGAGGCTCGCTCGAACCAAGGCGCGCATTTGTTTCGGTCGTTGGGCGTGCGGGCCGGCGACGGGATCGCCCTCTTTATGGATAACAGCCCGCGCTATTATGAAGTATTATGGGCCGCCCAACGTAGCGGAATTAGGTTCACGTGTATTTCGTCCAAGCTAGCGGTCGGTGAAGTCGAGTATATCGTTCGCGACAGCGACTCCAGGGTGCTGATCGCGTCGGCCGGTGTCGCGCCGACTGCCTTGGAAGTCGCGCCTCTGTTGGCTGGCGTGTCGCTCTATATGGTCGACGGCGCTTTGGGACCGTTTGAAAGCTTCGAGGCGGCGCGATCGCCCTTTCCGACAACGCCCATCCCCGATCAGAGCGCGGGCGCCGCCATGTTGTATTCATCTGGCACCACCGGCCGGCCCAAGGGCGTCAAACGCCTCACCGGGCTTCTTGTCGATAATGGAATTGATACACCTAACCCCTTGGCCATGCTCGGACAGGCCCTGTACGGATTGGATTTCGACACGGTCTATTTGTCGCCCGCCCCGCTTTATCACGCCGCGCCGCTAGGCTGGTCGATGGCCGTGCAATCCTTCGGCGGTACGGTCATCATGATGGAAAAGTTCGAACCGGAGACGGCGCTGGCGTACATCGAACATTATCACGTGACGTGCGCGCAGTGGGTGCCGACGCATTTCGTGCGGATGTTGAAACTGCCGCCCGACGTGCGCGCGAAATACGATCTGTCGTCACTGAAAAGCGTGTTCCACGCGGCGGCGCCCTGTCCGATCCCGGTCAAGGAACAAATGATTGCTTGGTGGGGTCCAATCATCAGCGAGTATTACGCCGGCACCGAGGGCAACGGGTTTTGCGCCATCAATTCGGAGGAATGGCTGCGCAAGAAGGGTTCCGTCGGCCGGGGTCTGACGTGCGAGGTCAAGATTTGCGCCGAAGACGGGACTGTCTTGCCAACTCGCTCCCAGGGAACGGTGTATTTCGCCGGCGGCGGCGAGTTCGAATATCATAATGCCCCAGAAAAAACCGCCGAAAGTCGTCACACCCAAGGCTGGTCTACCCTAGGCGATGTCGGATGGTTGGACGAGGAGGGCTATCTCTTCCTGACTGACCGGAAGAGCTTCATGATCATATCGGGAGGCGTGAATATCTATCCGCAGGAGATCGAAAACCTGCTGATCGGGCATCCTAAGGTGGCCGATGTCGCGGTGATAGGGGGACCACACGAGGAAATGGGCGAGGAGGTCATCGCGGTGATCCAGCCCGCCGATTGGAATGAAGCTGGAGAGGCGCTCGCCGCTGAACTGTCAGCCTACGCCCGCGCCCACCTCTCGCACGTCAAGGCCCCGCGCAAGATCGACTTCATGGCCGAGCTTCCCCGCCACGCCACGGGAAAGTTGTACAAACGCCTGATCCGTGACGCCTATTGGGGCAAAAGCAACGCAACCATCGTTTAACGCCGTCGCACCCCCGCCACCCGATAAAGCCCGACAACCCGGACCCTAGACCACAGCCCTCAACCAAGGAACGAACAAAATGTCGATCGAAATAAAGGATTTGCCAGGCCTCGTCGGCACGGAAGTGGGTGTATCGGACTGGCTGCAAATTACCCAAGAACGCGTCAACCAATTCGCTGAAGCTACCGGCGACCACCAGTGGATCCACGTCGACGTTGAACGGGCGACTAAGGAAATCGGCGGGCCGATCGCGCACGGCTTTCTGACGCTTTCGCTTATTCCGTTTTTATCGGCTGGCATGCTCCCAGTTAAAGGCGTGACGCGCGGCATTAACTACGGCTCGGACAAGGTCCGTTTCACTAACATGGTGCGGATCGGCAAACGGGTCCGCCTGCGGCAGGTGCTGATGGCGGCGGAACCCAAATCAGGCGGCATGCAGCTGAAAAACCAATGCACGATCGAGATCGAAGGCGAAGATCGCCCCGCGCTGGTCGCCGAAACGATCACGGTATTGTTTGGCGCCTGAGCAGGCGCCGATGCGCAAACTGGTCTTGATCACCGGCGCGTCCGCGGGATTGGGCGCGACGTTTGCGCGGGCTTACGCGGCGCGGGGCTATGATTTGGCCCTCGTGGCCCGGCGCGGCGATCGCTTGGAAGCCCTGGCCAGCGAGCTCGCGGCGGCTCACGGCATCGACGCCTTCGCGATCGTGGCTGATCTGGCGGTGTACGGCATCGAGCAAACCGTGCTTAACGCCGTCACGGCGCGCGGGCGTATCGTCGACGTGCTCGTCAACAACGCCGGATTTTCCATCCCGCAAAGCTTCGCCGCCGTGCCGTGGGCGCGGCAGCAATCGTTCCTGATGACCCTGGTGGTCAGCGCCTGCGGTCTCGCGCACGGCGTTCTGCCCGGCATGCTCGAACGAGGGGAGGGGGCGATCATCAACGTCGCCTCCTTGGCCGGATATGCTCCCGGCGCGGCGGGGCACACGCTTTACCCGGCCGCCAAGAGCTTGGCGATCAAGTTCTCCGAAGCTTTGGCGGCCGAGTATGGTCGCAGCGGCGTGCGCGTCACGGCGCTTTGCCCCGGCTTTACGCACACCGAATTTGCGCTGGCCAACGGCACGCAGGCGGTAATGGACGCCTCGCCGCGGATTTTTTTCCAGACGGCCGAACCGGTCGTCGAGGCGGCCATCCGCGCCAACGAACGCGGCCGCGTGATTGTCATTCCCGGTTGGCATAACAAATTGGCGGCGTTTTTGTTGCGCCATCTGCCCGAAGCATGGGTAAAGGCCGTAATCGCGATCGGGGCGAAACGTTACCACTTGGAAGCTTAGGAAGCAGACCGATGCCCTCGCACTATGATATCGTCATCGTCGGTTCGGGGGCCGGCGGCGCCACCCTGGCGCAACGTCTGGCGCCCACCGGTAAGTCCATCCTGATCCTGGAGCGCGGTGAGCACCTGCCGCGCGAGGCGGAGAACTGGGATCCCGCGGCCGTCTTCATCGACCATCGCTATCGCACAAAGGATCATTGGTTCGACAAAGCCGGCAAGCCGTTCACGCCCAACAGTTACTATTGGGTAGGAGGCAACACCACGTTTTAC
>JANXWN010000269.1 GCA_025351125.1 Caulobacteraceae bacterium
GCCGGGCAGGAACCCGAGGGATTCGCCGGCCTCCACGGCGGGGCGTGAGAGCACGATCCGGCCCTCGGTCCCGCCGGCTCGGGGAAAACCTATTTGGCCATTGCCAAGGCCGTGGAGGCCCTCGAAGCGGGCAAGGTGGGCCGGATCGTGCTCTCACGCCCCGCCGTGGAGGCCGGCGAATCCCTCGGGTTCCTGCCCGGCGAGTTGGAGGACAAGCTAGCCCCCTATCTACGCCCACTGTACGACGCGCTGTCCGACCGCCTGTCGATGAAACGGGTCCGAACCCTGATTACCGAGGGCGCCATCGAAATCGCGCCGGTGGGATTTATGCGCGGTCGCACGCTTAACAACGCCTTCGTGGTGATCGATGAGGCGCAGAACTGCACCTATATGCAGCTTAAAATGCTGCTGACGCGCCTGGGTTGGAACTCCACCATGGTGGTGACTGGCGATCCGCAACAATCGGATCTGTTGCCGGAACTGTCCGGGTTGAAGTCGGTCGCCGACAAGCTGGAGACCCTGGCCAACGTCGCGGTGGTCCGTTTGGGCGACCAGGACATCGTGCGCCACCCGCTAGTCGCCGAAATGCTCGGGGTTCTCTAGCCGCTCCGCCTCGGTTAAGGCTCCCGCCTTTGCAACCGGCGGGAGCCGAACCATGACCACTGACGCTCTCCAGATCATTGCACGCGGAGCGCGCGCCGTGGCGGAGGCGGCCGCGTTAGCCCTCGATAGCGACCCGCAGCTGGAGAGTGTCACCTATTCGATTATCGAAGAAGATGAAGTCAAGGGTGTCTGGCGCATCGACGTCTTTCCGATTTCGACGGAGGAGACCGACGCCATCATCGCCAAGCTTGGCGAGTTTGCCGGCCTTTTCACAACCAGCGAAATCATCGCCGACGCCGATTGGCTGGCGATGGCCTTGTCAGGCCTGCCGCCGGTGCGCGCGGGACGGTTTTTCGTCTACGGCATGCATGATCGCGGCCGAATTCCGGCCAGCGCGATCAATTTGCGCATCGAGGCGGGCGCCGCTTTCGGCACCGGCCATCACGGTACGACTGTTGGCTGCCTGTTGGCCTACGACGCCCTGTTAAAACGCCGCCGATTCCCCAAGGTTCTCGACGTCGGAACCGGCACCGGCGTTTTGGCGATTGCCGCGGCGCGCACCGGATCGCGCGTCACCGTCGGCACCGATATCGACGCGGTGTCGGTCCGTATCGCCCGCGAGAACGCCCGCGTGAACCGCGCGGACAGCCGGTTCGCCTACGCTGACGGCCTGGCGCACCGAACCGTCGCCCAGCAGGCGCCCTATGATCTGGTCTTTGCCAACATCCTCGCCCGGCCGCTCGTGCGCCTCTCGCAGTCGATCAAGCGCGCCTTGGCGCCGGGCGGGGTCGCCATCCTGTCCGGCCTGCTGCACAGCCAATCGCGCTATGTCTTGGCGGCGTATGTGGCGCGCGGTTTTCGGCTTGATCGTCGCTTCCGGCGCGACGCTTGGGCGACCCTCGTGTTGCGGCGGGGTTGACGGAGGCGGCGAGCCCCGAACCTTTTGCCCGTCAGGGGGAAATGCTGGCGCCCGCCGCGTCACCGCCCTCTACCGCTCGGCTGACGCCGAGTCGCTTCCCCGAGGAGGGGAAGAGAAACATCTCTGCCCGTTCATTAACCCCTCTGGGAGAAATGTCAGTGACGCCGACAAACGAGGTTCTCGACGTAACAACGTCGATGGCTTTGCATTGGACTCCAGAGCATTCTAAATCTTTCTCATGCGCCAGTCATTCGATGAAACCACCGATCCCTCTTTCGGCCCGCGTCATGCGCCGTTGATCCGCGCGGCGATGGCGCGGCAAGCGCTCGACGGATTTTTGATCCCGCATGAGGACGAACACCAAAATGAATACCTGCCCGCCGCCAACGACCGGTTGGCTTGGGCGACCGGATTCACCGGTTCGGCCGGGGCCGCGGTGATTTTCAAAGACAGGGCGGCGGTATTTGTCGACGGGCGTTACACCCTGCAAGTGCGCGATCAGGTCGACCCGGCGATGTTCGAGGTTCGCGATCTCGTCGAAGGCGGCGTTTCGGCCTATCTGAGCGAGGCCGCTCAACCGGGTTGGACCATCGGCTATGACGCCGGCCTGCACAGTCCGGATGCCTTGGAGCGATTTGGCGCCGCCGCCGCCAAGGCCGGCGCGACGCTGAAGGCGGTCGACGCCAATCCACTGGACGAGGCATGGGGCGCCGACCGCCCGGCTCAACCTGTCGCTCCGGTGGTTCCCCACCCGCTGGAGTTTTCCGGCGAAGATTCCGCCGCCAAGCGGGCGCGGATCGGCGAGGATCTGACCGCACTTGGCGCCGACGCCGCGGTTCTAAGCGCTCCGGCCACCATCGCCTGGCTGTTCAACGTGCGCGGCGGCGACGTGATTCGCTCTCCCCTGCCGCTGGGCCAGGCCATTCTTGACAAGGACGGGTCGGCGCGGCTGTTTCTCGACCCGGCCAAGGTCGGCCCCGATCTTCCGGCTTGGCTGGGCAATCAAGTGCGGCTGGAGCCATCCGACGCCCTACCCGCCGCGCTGGCGGAGCAGAAGGGGCGCAAGATTCTGCTCGATCCCGCCCTGACCTCCGCGTGGTATTTCGACGCCCTGACCGGCGCGGGCGCGGAAGTCATTCGAGCCGCTGATCCGTGCGCCTTGCCCCGCGCCTGCAAAAACGCCGTCGAGATTGCCGGGACCCGGCGTGCGCACGTCCGCGATGGCGCGGCGTTGACCCGGTTCCTGCATTGGATCGCCACAGACGCGCAGACCAGCCTACCCGACGAGCCGACCATCGTGGCTAAGCTCGAAGCGTTTCGCGAGGCCACAGGCGCGCTGAAAGACCTGTCGTTCGACACCATCGCGGGCGCGGGGCCCAACGGCGCGGTGGTTCACTATCGCCCGACGACGCGCACCAAGCGCGCTGTCGCCTTGGGCTCGTTGCTCTTGGTCGATTCGGGCGGTCAGTATCTCGACGGGACGACGGACGTAACACGCACCGTCGCGATCGGGGAACCGACGGCGGAGATGAAACAGCGGTTCACTCTAGTACTCAAGGGCCACCTCGCCCTCGCGCGCGTGCGGTTTCCGGCGGGTACGACCGGTTCGGCGCTCGACGCCCTGGCCCGGGCGCCGTTGTGGAGCGCCGGCCTGGATTTTGACCACGGCACGGGCCACGGCGTCGGTTCATATTTAGGCGTGCACGAAGGTCCGCAACGCATCTCCAAGGCCCCCAGCACCGTCGCCCTGCAACCGGGCATGATCGTCTCCAACGAACCGGGATATTATAAGACCGGCGCCTATGGCATCCGCATTGAGACTCTACAGTTCGTGACGCCGCCGGCGGCGATCGAGGACGGGGAAAGACTGATGCTGGGCTTCGAGACCCTCACGCTGGCGCCAATCGACCGCCGATGCGTGGCGCGTGAACTGCTCACCGAAGAGGAACGCGCCCAACTCGACGCCTATCACGCGCAGGTACTCGGCGAGATCGGGCCGTTGGTGGCGGGGCCGACGGCGGCTTGGCTGCACGAGGCTTGCGCGCCGATATGACTAACGCGCCGCGCGACGTCGCCATCAGGCGACTCACGCGGGGGGATATGGACGCCGCGGCGATCGTCCACCGCGCGGCGTTCGACGATCGACTGCCATGGCTGGCCGGTTTGCACACGCCGGACGAAGACCGCGCCTATTTTCGCGACCGCGTTTTCGCCGCCTGCACGGTTTGTGGCGCCTTCGCCGACGACTCGTTGATTGGCTTTATCGCTTTCCGCGACGGATGGATCGACCAACTCCACGTCCTGCCCGACGCTCAACTCATCGGAGTCGGCACGCGCCTGCTCGCCATCGCGCAAGCCACCTCTGCGACGCTGACGCTTTGGACGTTCCAACGTAACGCCGGCGCCCGGGCGTTTTACGAGGCGCGAGGATTTAAGCCGGTCGAATTCACCGATGGTTCGGGCAACGAGGAGCGTGAGCCAGATATCCGCTACGAACGGCGCGGCGCTTCGGACAGCGACTAGTTCGAGTTCAACCGCCGCTGGATGCGGACGGCTCGCAGCCTGCGTTAGGCTGTTGCGGCGGCCAATCGGCGGCGACGCAGAGCCGCGCCCATGCCGCCGACCCCCAGAAGCATCAGGCTCCAGGCCGCCGGTTCAGGAATCGCCCCACCGCCGATGACGGTCCGGGTAAAGGCACAGTCCGCAGTCTGCGAGGGGCAGGTCGCCGCGATGGTCGAGAAATGGAAGGAATTGTCGGTCGGGTTATAATGCTCGAACTCGAAGATGGCGTTGTAAAACGTGTAAACCCCGGGCGCGGCGCTACCGCCGGTCGGATCAAAGGTTCCGAACAGAAAATGCGTCGAAGAACCCGGCGCGAGGCTGAGATTGGGCGGGTCGACAAACGACGGCGTGGCGAAGTTGAAGTTGAATGCGTACGCCCCGCCGCCGCAACCGGATGTGAAGGTTCCGGAACACTGGAAACCGTTGTTTACAATTATATTTCCATCTCCTGGAACCAAATCGATCAAATTCTGCGCCGACAAGGGCGAGGTAACCACGCCGCTACCGTCGGTCGCGATCGGGTCGGAGTTCGCATCCAGCGTCAAGGTCACCCAAACGGGGATCGACGCGGTTGACGACACCGTCGCGGTCGGCAGGTCGAAGGTCAGACTGGCGATCAAATCCGCGCGAGCGGCCGATGTCGCGAGCAGCAACGTAGCCGCAGCGGCGGTAAACTTTGCAACGTTCATTACGACACCCTTTGTTCTGCAAAAAGCGAACCGCCCCACGGACCGACGCGAGAAGGACGGACTTTCGCCTTGGATGAACACAAAATAACCAAAAAAAGACCCAGTCAAGTCACAATCACTGATCTTACTGATGACACGCGCCCGTTAACGCGACGCGTCTTGGCTTCGGTACTGGCGGGACCGGCGCAGGCGAGACATCGCCCCGCCGGGGTTAGGGGCCGACCAACGCCGACCATTCATCCTCGGTCATAACCGTCAGCCCTAACTCCGCCGCCACTTTCAGCTTTGACCCCGCCCCCGGCCCCGCAACGACGATGTCGGTTTTCGCGGACACCGACGAGGAGACCTTGGCGCCCAAGCGTTCGGCGCGGGCCTTGGCTTCGTCGCGGGTCATGTGTTCGAGGGCGCCGGTGAACACCACGGTCTTGCCGGCGACCGGCGTGTCGGTCTTCGGGCGTTCGGCGTCCATAACCGTGAGTTCGTCTTTCAACGCCTGCAAGATTCGGCGGTTGTGGTCTTCGGCGAAATACGCCGCCGCCGCTTCGACCACCGCGCCGCCGACCTGATCGAAGGCATCCAATTCCTCGATCGCCGCCGGATCGCGTTTCCCGACCTTGTCCATCGCGGCGAGGAAGGTGTCCACGTCGCCGTAGCCGCGCGCCAAGGTGATCGCCGTCGTCTCGCCGACGTGGCGGATGCCGAGACCGTAGATGAAGCGGTCGAGACCGATCCGGCGCCGCGCCTCGATCGACGCTTTGAGATTGCGCACCGAGGTTTCGCCGTAGCCGTCGCGGACGCGTAAAGACTCCAACGTCCTCTCATCGCGCGCCAGTTTGAAGATGTCCGCCGGCTCGGCGATCAAACCCTCGTCGAAAAAGGCGGTGAGCTGCTTTTCGCCCAGGCCTTCGATGTCGAAGGCGCGGCGCGAGACGAAGTGTTTGAGGTGCTCGATGCGTTGAAACGGGCAGGCGAATTCACCGGTGCAACGGCGCACCACCGTTTCGATCCCCGCCGTCGTCGTCTCTCTCGCTAGGGGAGTGGCCAAATCACACGGGCAGACTTCGGGAAACAGGAAAGCGACGCTGTCGGTCGGGCGCGCGCCTGGCACCACCTCGACCACCTGCGGAATGACGTCGCCGGCGCGCTGGACCACGACGGTGTCGCCGACGCGGATGTCTTTGCGGGCGATTTCGTCGGCGTTGTGCAAGGTGGCGTTGACCACGACGACCCCGCCCACCGTTACGGGACGCAGGCGCGCCACCGGCGTGATCGCGCCGGTACGGCCCACCTGGATATCGATCGCCTCCACGACGGTTCGCGCCTTTTCGGCGGGAAATTTGCGCGCCACCGCCCAGCGCGGCGAGCGCGAGACGAAACCCAACCGGTCTTGCCAATCGAGCCGGTCCACTTTGTACACCACGCCGTCGATATCGAACGGCAGGGTCGGACGCGCGGCCTCCATGGTCGCATAGGCGCTCCGCAGTCCTTCCACCCCCGCCACGCGCGAAGACAGCGGAGTCACCTGAAAGCCCCACGCGCGCAGAGCCGCCAGAGCTTCGCTTTGGGTCTTCGCGAACGGCGCCTCGAGCAGGCCCCACGCATAGGCGAAAAAGCGCAACGGACGCGCCGCCGTGATCGTCGCGTCGATCTGGCGCAGGGAGCCCGAGGCGGCGTTGCGCGGATTGGCGTAGGTGCGCCCCTCGCCCGCCAGCGCCGCGGCGTTCAGGGCGGCGAATTCCGCGTGGCCGAGATAGATTTCCCCGCGCACTTCGATCAGATTCGGCCAGCCCGAACCGGCCAAGCGGTGCGGGATTTCGCCGACCGTCTTGAGGTTGACGGTGACGTCTTCGCCCACCCGGCCGTCGCCGCGGGTCGCGCCCTGCACCAACAAGCCGTTTTCATAACGTAGCGAGGCGGAGAGTCCGTCGATCTTCGGCTCGGCGACATAGGCGACGGGCGTGTCGTCCAACCGTAGAAACCGCCGCACGCGGGCGTCGAACTCCGCGGCGTCGTCGTCGGAGAAGGCATTGTCGAGCGACAGCATGGGTACGCCGTGCCGCACCGGCGAAAAGCTCGCCGCGCGGGCGGCGCCAACGCGCAAGGATGGCGAATCGTCTCGCCGCAGATGCGCAAACAACGCTTCGATCGCCGCATTGCGCAACTTCAACGCGTCGTAGTCGGCGTCGGACACCGTGGGCGCTTCGTCTTGGTAATAGCGCAGGTCGTGCGCGGCGATCTCGGCGGCGAGACGCGCCAATTCGCCCGCCGCCGCGGCTTGGCTCAAAAGTTTAGGCGCCAGAGTCGTCGCCGGATCAGGCATGCATCAAGGCCCTGGCGGCGGCGCGGGCGGCGTCGGTGACGGTGGCGCCCGAGAGCATTCTCGCCAGTTCTTCTTCGCGGGCGCCGTGGTCCAGCATCTCGACGACGGCATGAATTATTCCGCCATCCCCCGCCTTGCGGACCCGCCAATGCGCGTCCGCGCGCGCCGCGACCTGTGGACTATGGGTCACCACAAGGACCTGAGCGTGCGCCGCCAAACGCTTGAGCCGCACGCCCACGGCGTCCGCCACCGCCCCGCCGACGCCTTGATCCACTTCGTCGAAAATCATCAGCGGTTGAGGACCCTGGTGGCGCGCCGCCAGCGAGGCCTTTAACGCCAGCGCCAATCTGGCCAACTCGCCCCCTGACGCGATAGCGCCCAAGGCCGCCAGAGGCGCATCGGGCAAAGTGGCAATCTGAAATTCAACGCGGTCGGCGCCGGCGGCTCCCCAACGCTCTTGCGGCAGGGGCTCCAGCGCCACGGCAAACGAGGCCTTGTCTAACTTCAGCGGCGCCAGTTCGTTTTGAACGGCCGCGGCAAGACGCGTCCCGGCCGCCCGCCGCGCGGCGGTCAAGGCGCCGGAAGCCTCCAGATAACGCGCGCGGCTAACGGTTTCCGCGTTCCGCGCCGCCGCTAAGGCGTTGTCGGCGTTTTCGATGGTATGCAGCCGCGCGGCGATGGCGACGCGGGCGGCCGGCAAGGCATCGGCCTCGACACCCAATTTCTTTGCGACGCTTCGCAAGGCGAATAGACGCTCTTCGGTCTTTTCAAGATGATCCGGCTCAAACGCGAAGGCGCGAGCGGCGGCGTCGATGGCGTCGACCGCTTCGGCCGTCTCGATG
>JANXWN010000160.1 GCA_025351125.1 Caulobacteraceae bacterium
AAGATGGTCAGAACGGGGATATCGCCGCAACTGAGCTTGACCGGCGCGCTTCTGGCGGCGGGTGGTTTTGCGCCATTGGGCGCGATGACGCCCGGAGAACTGGTTTATGTGCGCGTCAGCGGCGGGCGGGTTCCCGGCCAGGAAGATCGACGCGATGACGGCCACGCCGAGGCGCTGGCCGTCGAAGCGCTAGCCGGCCTGAAACGTTTGGTCGCCCGTTTCGACCGCCCGACGACGGGATATCTGTCGTGGGCCATGCCACAATTCATCGGGCGTTACGGGGGCGAGTACGACCATCTGGCCCGCCTGTGGGAGTGGCATGTCATGGCGGAAGGCGAGGGGATTGGCGGCGAATGACCCTGCGTCGCGATCCTCAGGTCCTGGCGTCAGATCCGAAAGCGTCTGTCTTCGTCGGCGCCAACGCGGGGTCTGGAAAGACCTCGACCTTGGTCAAGCGGGTCGCCCGGCTGTTGTTGGCGGGCGCCAAGCCCGAGCAGATATTGTGCGTCACCTACACCAAGGCGGGCGCCGCCGAGATGCAGAGGCGCCTGTTCGAACAATTGGGCGCCTGGGCGGTGGCGCGGGACGTCGCGCTGGCCGAGGCATTGGCGGATATCGACGAAGCCGACCGTGACCATTCCAAGGCTCGCGCCTTATTCGCCCGCGCGCTGGAAACGCCCGGGGGGCTGAAAATTCAGACCATCCACGCATTTTGCGAAAAATTGCTACGGCGATTTCCATTGGAGGCCGGCGTATCGCCAGGCTTTACGGTGTTGGAAGACGCGGCGGCGGCGGAGATGTCGACGCGCGCGCGCGATGATGTCGCAAACCTCAGCAGGCGCGACCCGGAAGGCCTAGTCAGTCGAGCTTATGCTCACTTTTCCGTGGAACTCGATTTTCGCGCCTTCATCGGCATGTTCGCGACTTTCGAGACCCAACGCTCCGCCATCGGCGCCTATATCGACGCCTGCGAAACGGACGGCGGATTTGTCGCCGACGTCTGGCGCCGCTGCGGATTCGCGGCGCCCACGTCGCGCGGTCGAGTTGAGGCGGTGGCGATCTCGTCGATTCGCTGGACATTGTGGAAACGCGCCGCGCAAGCCGCCGCGGAGAGCGATAAGGTGACCGATCAGGCCCTTGCCACCGCTATGTTGGCCGTAGACCATCAGTCAAGTTTTGCCGATATCGCGCCGATCTTCTTTACCCAGTCTGGCACACCGAAACTTAAGCTGGGCACAAAATCGGTCAATCAGACGACCCGCGATTGGTTGGTTCAAGAACAGGCGCGGCACGTGGATACCAAGGCCGAGCTCGCGGCGGCGACCGTCGCGGAAGACACCGTGCACGCCCTGACTCTCGCTCGCGCCTATGCCGGTTGCTATAATGGCGCGAAGGATTCACGCGGCGCGCTCGATTTTGGTGATCTTATTGATCGCACCCTCGCCTTGCTGACCGCGCGCGCTGACGCTGCATGGGTGCTTTACAAATTGGATGGCGGCTTAGAGCACGTTCTTCTGGACGAAGCGCAAGATACCGCGCCCCAGCAATGGGACATAATCCGCACACTGACCGCGGAGTTCTTCGCCGGGCAGGGGGCGGCGGCGGTGACGCGTACCGTGTTCGCGGTCGGCGACGAAAAACAATCGATTTTTTCATTTCAGGGGGCCGCGCCCGAGCGCTTGGCCGTTGAGGCGCAGGCCTTCGCGGCCATGGTGGGCGACGCCGGCGGACGGTTCGAGAACTTGGCGCTGCGCGATAGCTGGCGATCAGCGCCCGAGGTGCTGACGTTTGTCGATGCGGTGATAAACGCGCCGGAGCTGCGCGCCGGCCTGTCGCCCGAGGATGGAGACCATGTCGCTTCCTTGCCGATCATGCACACCGCGAGACGCGGTCCCGGCGGCTGCGTCGACGTTTGGCCGCTGGAAATCAGCGTCGACGCGCCCGACCCCGATCCGTGGGCGCCGGTGGACTCCGAACAGCGAGCCGGCGCCAACAAATCGCTGGCGCGGCGCATCGCCGCTTCGATCCAGGCCATGGTTGCACGCGGCGAGGCGGTGGTGGATCGCGAACGCCAAAGCCAGCGGCCATGCGTCGCCGGCGACGTTCTGATTTTGGTGCGACGACGCGGGGTGCTGTTCCACGAGATTATTCGCGCCCTGAAACGTGATGGCGTTCCAGTCGCCGGGGCGGACCGGCTCAGACTGTCGACGCATGGTGTGTTCGCCGACCTGGAGGCGATCGGTCGGTTTGCGTGCTTTGCATCGGATGATTTGACCCTAGCCGGATTGCTTCGCAGCCCGTTTTGCGATGTCGATGAGCAAAGTTTGTTCGACTTGGTCTATGACCGCGCCGGAACGCTGTGGGACGTGCTGACTGCCCGCGCGGACGAGCACCCCGCGTGGCGGGCCGCCACCGACATCCTGACGTGGGCGAAAAACGAGGCGGAACGGGCCGCTCCGTTTGATTTCTACGCTCGCCTCCTGAGCCGGCGCGACGACGCCGGGCGGACCATGCGCCAGCGTATTTTGACGCGAATGGGCGCGGAGGGCGAAGAGGCTCTCGATGCCTTCGTTGCCCAGGCGCACAGCGCCGAGGGGCGCGGTGTGCGGGAACTCGAGACCTTTCTCGCTCGAATCGCCGTCGCCGAATTGGAAATCAAGCGCGAGCCTGACGACGCCCAAGTAGGCGGCGGCGGTGAGGTGCGGGTGATGACCGTCCATGGCGCCAAGGGCTTGGAGGCCCCCATCGTTATCCTGCCCGACACGACGACGCGGGCTACCGCGCAGAGTGGACCGTTGTTGACCCTGCCGGGCGGCGGCTTTCTTTGGGCGCCGCGCAAGATCGACGATTGTCCGGCGTCCGAGACGGCGCGGCTCGCCCGCGACAAGGCTACGGACCAGGAATCGGCGCGCTTGCTGTACGTCGCGCTTACACGCGCGCGCGACCGGCTGATCATTTGTGGTGTCGAGAGCCGCCCCGCGCGATTCGAGCGCAGTTGGTACGATTTCGTACGCCGCGCGCATGACGATCTGTCAATCCAGGCTTTCGTGATGGACGGCGACAGCGGTGGCCAAGCTTGGCGATTTGGTCCAGATCCGACGCGTCCGTCGCCGACCGCGAAACTTGGCGTCGAGGTCCCATCCTTGCCCCGCTGGACCGCCACGCCGGCGCCGGCGCAAACGGCCTCCGCGCGCTACGCATCGCCGTCCGATCTCGACGATGATGCGAAGGCCTCGGCGCCATCGCCCTTGTCTTCGGTGGGTGGGCTGGGCCGGTTCCGGCGCGGGGCGGTGATACACCGTTTGTTGCAACTTCTGCCCGATCTGGCCCCCGAGGCTCGCGCCGCGGCGGCCACGCGTCTTTTGGCGCGCGAGGCTGGCCTGAGCGACGTTCAACGGGTTGAAATGGGCGCCGCCGCCTTGGCCGTCTTGACCGATCCGCGGTTCGCCGCCGTGTTCGGCCCCAGTTCGCGCGCCGAAGTCGCCATCGCGGGCGGGGCAAAGGGCCTTTCGGAGGATTTGAAAATTTCCGGGCGTCTCGACCGATTGGTCGTCGAGACAGACCGCGTGCTGATCATCGACTTCAAAACCAACCGTCCGGCGCCGAAGCGGATCGAAGATGCCGAGCCCGCCTACATTCGCCAAATGGCGCTCTACGCCGCCGTGCTCGCCGAGGTGTTTCCAACGCGCCGCATCGAAGCGGCCCTGGTCTGGACCGACGGGCCTAAACTGATGGCCGTACCGACCGAAATGATGCTGCGATCGCTTGAGGGCCTTCGGTAATGTCCGACCCACCGCTGATCACGCTCTGCGCCATCCACGCCGCGCGCCGGCGTATCGCGCCTTACGTCGCTCCCACCCCGATCATCGGCCTGCCCCTTAACGGCCTGCGGTTGAAGGCCGAAAGCCTCCATCCGACCGGCGCGTTTAAGCTTCGTGGCGCGTTCAACGCCATCTTATCGCTAGATGACAAGGCCCGCGCGGCCGGCGTGGTGGCCCACTCCAGCGGTAATCACGCGCAAGCGGTAGCGTTCGCCGCAGCCCGGCTGGGCGTGCGGGCGACCCTGGTCATGCCGGCCAATGCGCCTGCCGTTAAAATTGACGGCGTGCGGCGTTCCGGCGCCGAACTGCTGCTGGTCGGCCCTGCGAGCGCGGAGCGGGCCGCGCGGGCCGCGACCCTGGCGGAGGAACGCGGCTTGAGCTTGATCGAGCCGTTCAATCAGGACGCCATCATGGCCGCAACCGGAACCATCGGCCTGGAGATTTTCGAGCAAGCGCCGGATGTGGCGACTGTGTTCGCGCCGGTGTCAGGTGGCGGTCTTCTCGGGGGATTGGCGGCGGCGATCAAACTGACCCAGCCGAACGTCCGCGTGGTCGGCGTGGAACCGGAACTAGCGGCGGACGCGTCGGAGAGCTTTCGCGCCGGCCGGATCATAGCCTTCACTGCCGAACAGGTTTCGCGCACCCTTGCCGACGGCTTACGCGTACAACAACTCGGTGTGCGCACCTGGCCGCATATCCGGGCTTATGTCGACGATATCGTCACCGTGTCCGAAGACGCCATCAAGGCCGCCGTTCGCCTGATCGCGGCCGAGGCCCGCCTGATTGCCGAGCCCAGCGGGGCGGTGGCCATCGCCGGGGCCTTGGCGTATGGCGCCGACCTTGCCCGCAGCGTCGCGGTTCTGTCCGGCGGCAATGTCGATCCGGCGTTCTTCACCGCCATCCTGGCGGAGAGCTGACGTAAGGAGTCTGACAACGGCGCCAGAAATTCTTGGAATACGGGCCGGTTGACGGCGCGCTTCATCGGCTTACATCCAAGCGCAACAACAAGGAGTATTCCATGAGCACTGTCGCGATCACCGACGAATCTTTCGACGCCGATGTCCTGAAGGCCTCCGGCCCTGTGCTGGTGGATTTTTGGGCCGAATGGTGCGGTCCGTGCAAACAGATCGCCCCTTCGCTGGAACAAATCGCCGACGAATTGGCCGGCAAGGTTACCATCGCCAAGCTGAACATCGAGGACTCTCCCACCACCCCCTCACGCTACGGCGTTCGCGGCATTCCCACGATGATGCTGTTCAAGGACGGCCAGATGACGGCGATGAAAGTCGGCGCCATGCCCAAACAGAAAATCCTCGATTGGCTGGCCGAAACCGGAGTGGCCGCGGCGGCTTAGGCTGGACGCCGTCCGGCACGCGAACCGGCCGAAAACGCGCGGTCGGATGATGTTCCCTTCTTTTTTGGCCTAGGCGACTGAGACCGGCTTTCGCCGCGCCATTGACCCCGCCCCGCGCTCGCCTTACCCGCTCCCACCATGCTGACCGGTCTTTCCGCCCTCGCCCACGACGCCCGCGCCTGGCCGTTTGAACAGGCGCGTAATCTCTTGGCGCGTCTGGTGCGCGTGCGGTTGGAAGGCGAAGAGCGACACGGGGCGACGGCGTTGATCGCGTCGGGGAAGGTCGGCGAAGCGCTGGCCGGGTTCCCCGTCTTGGCGGCGCCGGTTGTGTTTCAGACCGGCTATGGCGCGTCGGGCCTGCCGCATATCGGCACGTTCAATGAAGTGGCGCGCACGACCATGGTGCGCAACGCCTTTCGCGCCGTGACCGAGGATACCGTCCTCACCCGGCTGATTTCGTTTTCCGACGACATGGATGGTCTGCGCAAGGTGCCTGAAAACGTGCCCAACCGTGCGGCCTTGGCGGAGGATTTGGGTAAGCCGCTGACGCAGGTGCGCGACCCGTTCGGCGAATATGACAGTTTCGCCGCGCACAACAATGCGCGGATGCGGGCGTTTTTGGATAAGCACGGCTTCGATTACGAATTCCTGTCGTCGACCGATTGTTTCGCCTCGGGCATGTTCGACACGACTTTACGCCTGATGCTTGAACGGTTCGACCAAGTGCAGGCGGTGATGTTGCCTACCTTGGGGCCCGAACGCCGCGCTACTTATTCGCCGTTCCTGCCGATCAGCCCGACAACGGGGCGCGTCTTGCAAGTTGCAACCTTGGAGCGCGACGTGGCGCGGGGCACCATCGTATTCGAAGACGAAGACGGCCTTCGCAAGGAAACCACGGTCACCGGCGGCGCGGTGAAGCTGCAATGGAAGCCCGATTGGGCTTGTCGCTGGACGGCTTTGGGAATCGACTATGAAATGGCCGGCAAAGACTTGATCGAGTCGGTCAAGGTGTCGTCGCGCATCTGCGCCATCTTGGGCGGTGCGCCGCCGGAGGGATTCAATTTCGAGCTGTTTTTGGACGAGCACAACCAGAAAATCTCCAAATCCAGGGGCAATGGCCTCACTCTCGAGGAATGGGAGCGCTACGGCACGCCGGAGAGCCTCGTCTACTACCTCTTCCAATCACCCAAATCGGCTAAAAAGCTTTCCTTCGACGTCATCCCGAAGGCGGCGGATGAGTATCTGCAACAATTGGACGCCTACAATCGCCCACCTTCGCGTGATGCGGCGCTCAAGCCGGTCAATCCGCTCGATAATCCGGTCTGGAGCGTTCACGACGGTGCGCCGCCGCTCAAAGGCTCGCCGGTGTCGTTCAGCCTTTTGCTCAATCTGGTCTCGGCGGCCAACGCGTCGGACACGACGATTTTGTGGGGCTTCATCAACCGCCAGTTTCCTGACGCTACGGCGCAAAACGAACCGTTGCTCGACCGATTGGTCGACTATGCTATTCACTATTACGAAGACTTCGTGCGTCCGGCGAAAACATTTCGCGCGCCCGACGCGCGCGAACGTACCGCGATGGAAGACTTGCTCGTGCGCCTGCGCGCCTTGCCGGAGGGGCGCCATAACGCCGAAGCCATTCAAAACGAAGTCTTCGCCGCCGGAAAAGAGGCCGGGTTCGATCCGCTGCGCGCGTGGTTCACTGCCCTTTACGAAGTCCTTTTGGGGCAAAGCCAAGGCCCCCGCTTTGGCTCGTTCGCGGCGATCTTCGGCCTGCATGAAACCATGATGCTGATAGAACGCGCACTTTCGGGAGCCGATTTATCGGTGGTTTAGGCGTAGCGGGGCGCATTTCGCGGACGGCCACGCCCACACTGAAGACGAGGGTCTATGTCAAGCCGGCGCTATCGCCTTGCCTGACCGTTCCAGCGGTCTGTACGCGCACGTAGATCCCGCACAAGACGTGACCATAGTGCGCGAACAAAGCGGCAGGAACGTCTAGGTCGCGCGCGGCGGTGGTTGGATCGACCTCGGTCGCGGCGCAGCGGACGATACTTTCAAACACAGTGGCCCGCGCGGCTCCTAGTCGTAGCACGCGACCCTCCCAGCCAATCTCGACCCACGCCGGCCAACCCTCGACATAAAGATTAGCGCGGAACCGCAAGGGATCAACCGGCGCGCCGATCTTAGCGGCCAAGTCGCGAACGCTGGCCAGATTGATGATCGAGACTTGGCCGAGTGGATGGTCGGTGAACCGATGCCCTTTACCGTCGATCACCCGTAGCGGTCCGCTAAGATGCTTGCCCAACACCGTGGTCAGCCATGCGGCGAAGGCGATCCGCCCCGCTTCTTCGTCGAAAGACGTCTGAAAATCGGGCGCGCCGGGCGCCGTCGCTCGAAGGGTGTCGTCCTTGTCGTCGTACTGCGTGCGCACCTTGGCGACAGCAGCGGTCTTGGCGAGAACGGCGAATTTTTGCTTTGAGATAAACGCCGGCGCGCTCGGATCAAAGCCGCAGGGTCCGTCTTCGACGGCGTACAGACGATCACACGGGAAGCCGTCGCCGGGCGTCAGGTGGGCCGACGGCGCCGCTTCGTGTGTGAAACCCTTGATGGGATAGCGATAGAGCGCGGTGATTGTGCCGGTCATCGTGCGTCGCGTCGAAACCGCGCGATGAAAAAGCCGTCGAGGCCGCCCTCGGCGTGATGGGGCAGGATGCGCAGCCAGCCGTTCGGGGCCAAGCTCGCGATGGGCGATCCACCCTCCCCGGGCAAAATGCGATCGAGCGTAAACGCCGGATGCGCCGCCAAGAAGCCGCTCACTTGCGCCTCGCCCTCTTCGACTTCCAGTGAGCAAACACTATAAACCAACCGTCCCCCCGGCTTCACGCGCCGCGCCGCCGAGTTCAGAAGAGCGTTTTGCACGCTGCTTAAGGCCGAGATATCGCTCGGCTTAGCGTTCCATAGCACATCCGGGTGTCGTCGGAATGTGCCCGTTGCTGAACACGGCGCATCGAGCAGCACGGCGTCGAACTGGCGGTCATCCGCCCATGTCGCGGCGTCGGCAGTGAGCGCTTGCGCGGTCAAACCCGTGCGTTGTAGCCCTGAATCAACGCGGCGCAGGCGGGCTTCGGATCGGTCAAGCGCCGTGACCATCGCCCCGCCGGCGGCCAGCTGAAAGGTTTTACCCCCGGGGGCCGCGCACATATCCAAAACGGTTTGGCCCGGCGTCGGCGCCAGCAGTCGCGCGGGAAGAGCGGCCGCGACGTCCTGCACCCACCAGGCGCCGCTCGAAAAACCCGGCCAAGCGGCCACATCGCCGCGCTTGTGCGTGCGTAGGCTCCCCCCTGGCAGGGTGTGGACCTCCAACTGGGCCGCCATCTCTGGATCAATCACGCCACGCGGAGTCAAATCGGTTGCCGGTTCTTTCGTGATCTGTGCCGCGATGGCGTGCGCGTCCCCGTCGCCAAAGGCCGCGCGCCAACGGGCGAAGAGCCAAGCGGGCGCTAGAAACGCCGTATCGAGTGCAGGCGGCCCGTCGCGTATTTGGCCTCGCAATACGGCGTTCACCAAGCCGCGCAGCCGCTCCGGGGCTAGAGCGACGGTCGTGTCCACCGCCGCGAAATCGGGGATGTCGAGATAAAACAGTTGGGCGACTCCTAGCCGCAAGAGATCGCGAAGCCCCGGCGGCGGCTCTCGTTTCAGTCTAGAATCGAGCATGCGATCAATTGGCCCCAGATGCCGCAAGGTCGCCATCACCAAAGCGCGCGCGAAGGCCCGATCGACGGGCGTGAGGCGGCCGGCCGCCCCTCCGCTCGCCGTTTCGTTCAGCCCACTACGTCCGCTCAAGGCGGCGTTCAGCATCTTCAGCGCGGCGGCGCGGGCGAATAAGGCGGGATCGGCGGTGGCATTCACGAACCGTCCCTGCCCCCTTAAACGACTCGCGGCAAGAGCCGCCGGCTCGCCCTATCCGCCGAAGACGGCGTTGATGACCGGCACCGTCCAGCACTTTTAAGGGCACTCTTGGCGGCGCGCGCGCGCACGCTTAAAGCACAGCTATGGAACCTGATCGCCCCGCCGCCGCATCTGACAAACCGTTATCCGCGGCCGCCCGCCGGGCGCTCAATGAAGCCGCCGCCCGCCACGCCGCCGCGGCCGCGTTCGCCGTCGCCACGCAAGAACGCGGAGGACCAGCCGGACTTGAGCCGACGCGGTTTGGCGATTGGGAGCGCAAAGGCATCGCGGTAGATTTCTAAGCGGTTTGCGCTAACCCTGCCGCCATGACCACGTTCGCCTTTGCCGTCAA
>JANXWN010000211.1 GCA_025351125.1 Caulobacteraceae bacterium
CCCGACATTGCCGATCGACGCGCCGTTGACCTTCGATATCGTCAGTCGCGACGCTGGACGCGCTTTAGGCGGATGCGTTTATCACGTCGCGCACCCGGGCGGGCGCAATTATGAAACCGTACCGGTGAACGCCTATGAAGCCGAGGCCCGACGCAAGGCCCGGTTCGAGGCGCACGGTCACACGCCTGGTCAAATTCTAATACCGCAAAACGAGCCGCGGGGGGAATTTCCGATGACCCTGGACCTGCGCACGGCGAGCGCGATATGACCGCGCGCCATGCCGCCTGACGCCGCCGGCCCGCACCAACGCTCCAATCTCGATGCCATTGGAGCCGACCGGCTGAGTGGGTGGCTGCGGGACTATAAGCCGGTGGTGGGGATACCCGACGAACTGTTCGATTCCAGTGGTCGACCCCGCGAATATTGGCTGCGTTTTTTGGGAGACATGGCGGAATACCCGACCGGCGAGATTAAAAACCGCTTCGCCCTCGCGACACGGCACATCCGCGACACCGGCGTTTCCCATCGCGTCTACGGCGAGGAAAACGAGCGCCTGTGGCCTATTAACTCTGTCCCGTTAATCCTGGACCAAACGGAATGGAGCAAGATAGCGGCCGGGGTCGAACAACGCGCGACCTTGATGGAAGCCCTGCTGCAGGACATTTACGGTCCAGGCGCGTTGGTCGCCGAGGGCGCTTTGCCCGCCGCCGTGCTGACCGGCAGCCCCGATTTTGTTCGCGCCCTGCGCGGCGTGGCGCCACCGGGTGGTCGCTATCTGCAACTTTACGCCGCCGATCTGGCGCGAGGGCCGGACGGTCGCTGGTGGGTGTTGGGCGATCGCACGCAAGCGCCGTCCGGGGCCGGCTACGAGTTGGAAAACCGGCTGGTGTTGTCGCGGGCTTATCCGAACCTTTTCAACGCCATGAATGTCGAGCGTTTGGCGCCGTTTTTCGACGCCTTACGTCGGGGGTTGGCGTCGGGGGCGGAACGTAAAGACCCCAGGATTTGTCTGCTCACGTCCGGGGCCTTCAGTGAAACCTATTTCGAGCAGGCTCACTTGGCGCGCTATCTCGGCTTTTTGCTGGTGGAGGGGGACGACCTCGTGGCCCGCGACGGCATGGTCTACGTACGCACCATCGCCGGCTTAAAGCGCGCCGACGTCTTATTGCGCCGGGTCGACGCCGATTTTGTCGATCCGTTGGAGCTCAACAGCGCCTCTCGGCTCGGCGTTCCGGGCCTCTTGGAGGCCATTCGCGGAGGCGGCGTCGCCGTGCTCAATATGCCCGGATCCGGCGTACTGGAATCCAAGGCCCTGCTGGGCTTTATGCCGAAGCTCTGCCGGCGGCTGTTGGGCGAGGACCTCAAAATGCCCAATGTCGCCACCTGGTGGTGCGGCCAATCGGCGGAGCGAGCCCTGGTTGCGGCCGGCGGCTCCCTGGCGATCGCGTCGGCTTTTAACCGCGGCGCGGCCGACGATGCTTTTGCGGCGCCAAGATTGATGTCTGATCTCAACAGCGCCGAAAAGGCCGAGTTTTTGGCGCGACTGGAGGATCGTCCCGGCGATTTCGTCGGCCAGGAAGTCGTCAAGCTGTCGACCACCCCAGTCTTGCGAGACGACCGTCTACAGCCGGCGCCGTTCGTGCTGCGGGTCTACGCCACCGCCACGCCGGACGGTTTTCGGGTCATGTCAGGCGGTCTTTGCCGGACCTCGGACGACATGGACGTGCGGGCGGTGTCGATGGGCGAAGGCGCCCGCACCTCCGATGTGTGGGTTATCGCTGATCGCCCTGTCGAGAGCGTCTCTTTACTCGCGAACCGGGATGAGGTTCAGGTGCGCCGGCTGTTAGGTCACTTGCCCAGCCGCGCGGCCGATAATCTGTTTTGGCTGGGCCGCTATCTTGAGCGCGCCGAGGCGGCATTGCGCCTCGTGCGCAGTCTGTGCACCAGCTTGATGGATTCGGAGGCCGCGGTGCACGGGTCTGGCGAGACTCTCACCAATTTGCAGGAATTGCTGATCAAGGGTGAGGCGCTCGCCGAGGATTCATTGGGCGTACGCGCCCTCGACGCCGCCCGCGCCGCTCTTCATGACGTCGAGGCTAACGGCGCGGTGATCACTCTGGTGCGTAAGGCGCGGCGGACCGCCGCCGGCATGCGAGAACGTTTGTCCGCCGACTTGTGGACACTTCTGCTCAATCTCGAAAGTGGTCTAAACGACCCGGAAAAGCGGATTTTTTCTGAGGCCGATGCCCTGCAGCAGGTGGAAACCGCTCTACGCACATTGGCCGCCGTGTCCGGGTTGGCGCAGGAAAACATGAACCGCACATCCGGCTGGCGTTTTTTGGATATGGGCCGCCGCATTGAGCGGGGGATCAATACTTGCCGCTTTACCCGCGCCTTGGCCGGGGGCGACGCCACGACCGACGACTTGGACCTGTTGCTGGATCTCGCCGATAGCCAAATTACCTACCGCGCGCGTTATTTGGTTGGCTTGGCGCTCACGCCGGTGCGCGACATGGTGTTGCTCGATCCGTTTAATACCCGGTCTGTCGCCTTTCAAGTCTTCACGCTGCGCGAGCATCTGGCGACCCTGCCGGCTCTGATCGACGACGGCATGATGGAGCCGCCGTCGCGCATTCTCCGATTGCTGAGCGCTGAAATCGAGACCTGTTTGGCTGCGGACGTCGATTTGACCGCTGTGCGCCGGTTTGAGGATGGGCTCCTCAATTTGTCGGGAGCGGTGTCCGACCGTTATTTTTTGCACGGGGCCAATGCCGTGCCGACCATCAAAATGGCCGGGCTCGCGTGATTTTCGCCGTGCGCCACAGGACGACGTACAGCTATGAATCCCGGGGGAGTTTCGCGCGGTGTACGCTTCGCCTGAC
>JANXWN010000280.1 GCA_025351125.1 Caulobacteraceae bacterium
AGCGACAAAGGCCGGCCTATCCGCTTTAGGCTGGGTGAGGGGGCCATCCGACGGCGGCTTTGGCGGCTATCAAGCGGTCGAGCGGTACGACGGGCGGTGGGCGGCGGCCAGCGAAATGCGCAAAGACGGCGCGGCTTTAGCGTACTAGAGCCTGATGCGTTTACACGGAACAGATGTAAACGCTGATTCAGGCTCTACACTTTTGCATTTAGAGCAGGATTCAAATTTTAGACGGGTCCGTCTAAAATCATCCTGCTCTAACACGGCGAGGGCTCGATGACTGAAGACGCATTTCGCGACATCTGTCTAGCGTTCCCCGGCGCGCAAAAAGGCGCGTCCTACGGCAAACCGTCTTTTTTGGTCAATAATAAATTCTTCACCCGATTGCGCCGGCAAGACGCGAGTGCGGTTCTCATGGACGTTCACATCGACGAGCGTGAGATGCTGATGGAAGCGGAACCAGCCACCTTCCCCATTACCTCGCACTATAAGGATTATCCGGCGGTTCTGGCGCGGATTGAGAGCCTGCACCCGGGCTCTCTGCGCAATTTTCTCGAACGGCGCTGGCGCAAGATCGCGCCCAAAGCTTTGGTCAAAGCGGGTTTGAGCACGCCTGAGTGAAATTAGCCTGGCGACGGCCCGGCGGCCGGACGCGTGCCGATCCCGGGCGTGATGGCGGGTAGCGGCGCCGGCGCCGGCGGCGGGGCAAGTTGTGGTCTGGCGTAGACGCGGCGATGCAAGAACGCTTTGGCGCGCGGATGATGTCGCGGCGCGAACCGCGCCGGCTGAACGGGACTTGCGACCGCGACGGGGGGCGCGGGCGGCGGCGGCGGGGCCGGCGCGTACAGCGCCGCCGCGACCGGTGGCGGGGGCCTGACGGCTGTCGCCGCCATCGGGCGGTGGAACACGTTCCAGGCCAGCGCCGCCAAGCCTAAAAAGAGCGCGCCTGACACGCCGATGGTGATGAAATTGTTCGACGCTGGTCGCACGGGCGGCTTTACCTGCGGCGCAAACCCCTCGATCGGTTGCGCGCGGATACGGCGAGACAGCGCCTCGCCCATCTCGACAACATCTAAAGCAAGCCGGCGTGTCGCGCTTTCCGCGCGATGCTCGACGCCCTCGACTTGGTAGGTCAATTCGGCCGACATCGACGCGAGGCGCTCTTCCAGAGTCTGGATGGCCGCCTGGAGGTCGTCGATAGTGTGGGCGAACGATTCGGGAGACGGGCTGCTTTGATTATGGAACCGGTCGGTTTCGGCGGGGCGGGCGACGACACGACCGCGGTCTGCGGAAAGGCCTTTGGCGACCTCGCGAACCATTGCCTACGCTCCGATCGCTGCGAAAAGCGTTCGCATCACGCCGTGCCGATCCCTCGACGCCCAGCGGCGCTGCAAATACCGTCGATCACCGTGTCATAGAGCGCGGGCGGGATATCGTGACCCATTCCGGCGATAATCCGCAGATCGGCGCCGGGAATATGCGCGGCCGTATCGCGTCCGCCCGAGAGCGGCACCAGGGGATCGTCTTCGCCGTGGATCACTACGGTCGGCGCCGAAATCGTCGCCAATTGCGCGCGTCGTTCCGGCGAGGCGACGATGGCGGCATATTGGCGCAAGAACCCCAACGGATAATAGCTGCGTTCAAAATAGCTTTTAGATTGGGCCCGCAGGTCCGCGTCGCTCACCGGATAGCCCGGGGATCCAATAACCCGTGAGCCCCGCGCCGCGTGCGCCAAAAAACCATCCAGATTCTGACGCGGATCGGGCCCACGCTCGGTCAAGACCGCCATGGCCTGCGGCGTCGCGCGCGATAACGTCGGATGGCCGCTGGTGGACATTATCGATGTGAGCGAGAGCGTGCGCTGCGGATAGTTCGCCGCCACCAATTGGGCGATCATGCCGCCCATCGACGCGCCCACGATGTGCGCTTGCGCGATGCCCAAACCGTCCAATATGCCGACCGCGTCGTCCGCCATATCGCTGAGGGTGTAGGCGGCGGGCGGCTTGGTCCCCGCACTAACAGCGGCGACGATGGCAGGCATGTCAGGCGCGCCAGCGGCCTCGCACTTTTCCGACAAGCCTACATCGCGATTATCAAACCGAATCACCCGGAAGCCGCGGGCGGCCAACTTATCGACAAAATCCTCGCTCCAACGCGTCATCTGGGCGCCCAGCCCCATTATCAAAAGCAGCGCGGGGTCCGACGGATGACCATGCACATCATATTCAAAGTGCAGGCCATTGGAGGATAGTTGCGGCATGCGGACCTCGCGTTGGACGGTGAACTTCAAGACCTTGGGCCTGTTCAACGCTGATTCACAAGCGCTTGCGTGGATAAAACGTTTTTGGCCATTGCAATATGACCGAAGCGTGACACTAAAATAAAACGATGGACACCTGCGAATGGTGATTCGGCGCCCATTGGCTACCCAATGTTTTTTCGAATTTTCGCAGGTCGCCATACGATTAAACGCGGAGACGGGTCAGTTTCCGAGAATTTTTTGTAGTCGGACCAGATACTAACAGCGCCGCAACTTGGGTGAGAAAGGTTAGGAGGTAAGCGACGGTGCCGCGGACAGGTCATCAGCCCGGACAATTGCAAGTAGCGCGCATGTCGGTGTGGTTGTTTGCGGCCGCCTTTTCAATCATGGCCTGGCTGTCAGCCCTGGTTATTCTGCAGGACGTTTTTTAACAGGGTTCAAAGAGGACGATTGACATCGATGCACCTCCAAACCCTCAGTAACGCGCCAAATTGCGCCGGCCTTAACGACCACCCACGTCCGCGCCGTGCGTCTGTGACTTTTTCGACACGTTCGCCAACCGAGTGACCGGAAAGGTCTTCGATGCTCTTGCTCATTCGCCTGAGTTGGAAAAAAGTGGCCCGGCGAAAGAATGCACTCCGCCGGGCCAGTCTAGCCGCGAGAATGGGGGGGGATGCCCGCGGCGACTCCTAATGTGTCTGCCGCGGGCGTCTTTTTCAATACGTGTTTCCTAAACTTTTTGTAAAAAACTCCATTTGACGAAGTTTTCTTGAGTTTGGTGGGTGATATCCCTCGTACCGCAACGCGCGTCCTTGAATTTACCGGCTCGGTAGGACATCGGTGTGGCCCGTGACACCCGCCTCGCCGGCCCATGCCGCACTGGCGTTGCGCGACTGGCCGCCCCATATCCATGGCGAGCGACGGACACCCACCCCTACTTTGCGAGCGAAGTTTATGAACAACGATGTGGATCTGGCGGACATTCGTCGCCGTGTCGAACTCATCGGGCGTCTTTCCGACGGCCTGGTGACGATAGGGCCATTCGGCATCGGCTTGGATGGCGTGTTGAACTGGATACCCGGATTGGGCGAGATCTACAGCGCCGGGGCGGCGGCTTATTTGCTCGCGCAAGGATATCGCGCGGGCGTGCCGGCCCCGACCCTGCTCCTGGCCGCCGCTCTGATGGGCGGCCGCACGGTGATCACCGCTATCCCGCTGGCTGGACCGGTCGTCGCTGACATCTTCACCATGCACAAGTGGTCGGCCCGCCTGATCGTGGCGGCGATCGACAAGCGCCTCGCCGCGCAAGCCGAGGGCCGTCCCGCGGCGGCATCGCCATCACCCATGGCTAGAGCCCCGCTGTGGCGCACGCGCCGTAACCGCGCGGCGATCGCGTAGGCGCTTTGCGCCCAGGCGAACGCGACAGAGAGATGATCGATCCGGCGCCTAGCCGCTGTTCGATACGACGGCCAAAACAGCGTCGCCGTAGCGCTCGAGTTTACCTTGTCCGACGCCCCCGATTTCCGCGAGCTGAGCGCGTTCCGCCGGTTCGGCTCGCGCGATATCGGCCAAGGTCTGATCGTGGAAGATGACGTAGGGCGGGACCCGCTGGCGCGCCGCTTCAGCGCGACGCCAAACCCGCAGAGCCTCAAACAACGCCGACGCCTCACCCACCGGTGCAATTCGCTCACGGCGCGCGCGCGGGCGTCCTGATCGCGTGGTCGGGTCGTGGGCTTCCGGAGGCTGCAAAACCGTGAATTTTCGCTCGCCGCGATAGATGGCGCGTACGGCATCGGGGTCGGCCAAGGCGATCAGGGGGCGGCCGTCATTGGGATTTTCCAGCAACAAGCCCTCAAACAGCAATTGGTCGATCAGATCGCGCCAACCGCCAGGACTAAACTCCCGACCTATGCCGAAGGTCGACATTTCCGCCTCGGACTCGCTGACGCCCTTCGTCTTGCCCAGCAAGTGATCGACCAAGCGGCCGCGTCCAAATCTTCCGCCCAACCGGTGCACCGCCGACAAGGCTTTCTGCGCGGCTTTGGTCACTTCCACGCCCTTCGGCGGTTTGAGGCAGCGGTCGCAGGCGCCGCACGGCGCGGCGTCGGTTTCGCCAAAGTAGCGGCGCACCGCGGCGGCGCGGCAGGCCGCGCCATCCAGCAGGCCATAAAGTTGATGCACTTTGCGGGTCTGGACCAGCGCCACGTCCTCGGGAAGCTCGCGTCGGCGGATTCGCTCGAGCGCCCAGGCCATGTCCGAGGCGCTGTAGAGCGTAATACCTTCGGCTGGATCGCCGTCACGGCCCGCCCGACCTATTTCCTGCCAGTACGCTTCGATCGCGGCCGGCGGATCGGCGTGAATTACAAAACGCACGTCGGGTTTGTCGATCCCCATGCCAAAAGCGATGGTCGCCACCATGACCGCGCCTTCTTCAGCCAAAAACCAAGACAACCGATCTTGTCGCGAGGTCTTATCAAGACCGGCGTGATAAGCGCGGGCGTTGGCGCCCTCGCCGGCCAGACGTTCGGCCAGTTTTTCCGTACTATCGCGCGACCCGGCATAGACGATCCCCGACCGCCCGGCGCGCGCGCGAACGAGGGACGAGACGCGCGCGCGGGCGCCATCGCGTTTGCGCTCCGCGCTGAGAGCCAATTCGGGGCGTGCGAAACTGGCGACAAACTCGGCGGCGTGGTCGAGGCGCAATTGGTCACGAATATCCTCACGTGTGCGCGCATCGGCGGTGGCGGTCAGAGCGATGCGCGGCACGCCGGGAAAAAGTTCGGCAAGGCGTCCGAGCGACCTGTATTCCGGCCGAAAATCATGGCCCCACTGGCTAACGCAATGCGCCTCGTCAATGGCGACGACCGAAAGCGGAACGGTGCTCAAGCGCTGCAGCGCCCACCCCTGCATCAAGCCCTCCGGCGACAGGTAGATCAGATCGAGTTCGCCCGCCGCCAGACGACGCCAGGTGTCATCGCGTTCCTCCGTCGACAGCCCGGAATCCATTCGCGCCGCCGCCACGCCGAGCTGCTTCAGCGCTTCGACTTGATCGCTCATCAAAGCGATCAAAGGGGAAATCACTAAACCGACCCCGGAACGTAAAATCGCGGGAATTTGAAAGCAGACGCTCTTACCCCCGCCGGTCGGCAGGACGGCGAGAGCGTCGCGGCCCGCCATTATCTCGGCGATCACCTCGGTTTGCAGTCCCCGAAAATCGGTGTGACCGAAGGTATGGCGCAGCAGGTCGCGGGCGGTATCGATGGAAGCGGGCACCGGGGGCTTATGACAGGCGCGACGAGTCGCCGGAAGGGGCGCGGCTTAAGGTTATGTCAATCGTCTCGCGCGATGCCTGGGCATCCGATAGAGAGGCGCGGATGAACGACCTGAGGAATAAATGATGGCTGGGGCCGGCAGCGCGCGCCGCGAGGCGAAAAGGCGCACGCCTTTGGGAGCCGCCCTTTACTGGGGGCTGGTTCTGGGGGTCTGGGGCTTGATTTTTGCCGCCGGGTTTTTGGTGGTTTTCGCCACCGATCTTCCCGATACGTCAAAGCTGAATGACGTGCACCGTCAGCCCTCGATCACCTATCTGGATCGGTCAGGCGCCGTGATCGCCCTGCGGGGAAGCCAGTACGCGCCTCCCGTCGACATCGATGCGCTGCCCGCTTACGTCCCCGCCGCATTCGTCGCCATCGAAGATCGACAGTTTTACCATCATTTCGGCTTCAACCCGTGGGGAATGCTGCAGTCGGCTTTCTATAATATCAGCCATCACGGCGGCGCGCTGCACGGCGGCTCGACGATCACCCAACAACTGGCGCGTAACCTTTTTCTGACGCCCGCCCAAACCTATCGCCGCAAAGCTCAGGAATTGATCTTGTCGGTATGGCTGGAAATGCATTTCTCCAAGAAACAGATCCTGGCTCTTTACCTCAATCGGGTCAGTTTCGGCGGCGGCGCTTATGGCATCGAGGCTGCGGCGCAACGCTATTTCAACAAGCCGGCGGCCGGCTTGACGCTCGGGGAAGCGGCCCTGCTCGCCGCGACCATGAAGGGGCCCAGCCGCTACAATCCAGCCGCCAATAGCGAACGCGCCGCCAAGCGCGCGACCGTCGTCTTGAATGAAATGCTGCGGATGGGGGCGATCACCGTGGCCGATCGCGCCGCCGCGTTTTCCGCGCCGGTGCATGTTTCAGCGCGGCTGGCCGATCAGCGAGCCCAGTATTTCGTCGACTGGCTTGATACCCAAGTGCGCTCACAAGTGGGAGAGCCGACGCACGACCTCGTCGTCGAAACCACCCTTGATCTGCCGATTCAAGCGCACGCCGAGCAGGCTGTGCGGACCGGCGTCGTCGGCCACGCCGGCCAGGGGGTCGAGCAGGGCGCTCTGGTGGCTTTGGACGGCGAAGGACGGGTCCGCGCCTATGTCGGCGGATCGGTTTATGCCGAAAGTCAATTTGATCGCGCAACCGCGGCGCGCCGGCAGGCCGGCTCGGCGTTCAAGCCCTTCGTCTACCTCACCGCTATGGAGGCCGGACGAACACCCAGCGATTCGGTGGTGGATGAGGCGATCAAAATCGGTAACTGGTCACCCCATAATTATACCAATCGTTACTTAGGCACGATCACCTTGGCGACCGCCCTGGCGCAATCGATTAACACCGTGGCCGTTCGTTTGGCTCAGCAGGTCGGGACCCGCCGGGTCGCCGACACCGCCCATCGCCTCGGCATCACGACCCCGATTCAAACCGACCCCTCGATGGCGCTAGGCGCGGTTGAGGTCAGCCCGATGGAGATGGCGCAGGCCTATGACGCCTTCG
>JANXWN010000294.1 GCA_025351125.1 Caulobacteraceae bacterium
CCAAGCGGACCAGCGTTGGCAGTCGCCGCGGCGGTTACGCCTGGCGCGGATGAGCCGGTGGAGCCCGCTGGGGCCTTGTTGCAGGCCGAGAGCGAAGCCAGAGCTACGCCCGCGAGCCAGACTGTGATCAAAACGCGCATGGACAATGTTTCCCCTTGAAAATCCCTAACTTAACCATATCGCGCTTTTATAATGAATTGGAAGGGAGGGCCTGATACCCTTTAGGCGCAGGGAACACACCGAGGGGTTCGGCGTTTGGCGATTGAAGCGGTCGGTGTTGCGCGCGTCGGCCCAAGGGTTTTCATGACACCTGGCTCAATCATCGTTATCGGCGCTTCGGCCGGGGGAGTCACCGCTCTGCGCGAGCTCACGGCGGGCTTGACCAGCCCCCTGCCCGTGCCGATCCTGATCGTGCTGCACGTCGGGGCGTTGCGAAGCGAGTTGCCAGCGCTTTTGAACGCGGCGGGCGTAACACCCGCCAAGCATGGCAAAGACGGTGAGGCGGCCCACGCCGGCCAGATGTACATAGCGCCGCCGGATCGCCACATGACCGTCGTCGATGGCCATATCCGCCTGACGCGAGGCCCCAAGGAGAACTGGGCGCGGCCGGCGATCGATCCGCTGTTCCGCAGCGCGGCCGAAGGCTTCGGGCCCGCTGCGATCGGTGTTATTCTCACCGGCAATCTGAACGATGGCTCAGCCGGTTTACATGAGATCAAGCAGCGCGGCGGGGTCGCCATCGCACAAGACCCGGATGATGCGGCCGACCCGGAAATGCCAACCAGCGCGGCAACCCATCTTAAGCTCGACTACTGCTTGCCGCTGGCTAAAATCCCGGCGCTTCTGCAGCGTTTGGTTACAAAAGAGGAAGGCGTCGTGACAGCCAATTCCCGAAAACAGACCCCCGAGAACGAAGGTAACATGAGCGATGCTGAAAAATTCGACCGCCCCATAACCGTTACCTGTCCCGACTGCGGCGGCGCGCTGCGTCGCTCAGAAGTGGGTACTATGGTAAAATATTCCTGTCACATCGGCCACACCTACACCGCCGAGCACATGGCCGCGGCACAGTTTGACGACATGGAAAAAGTCATGCGGTCGGCCGAGCGGATCCTGAACGAGCGCGCCGAGTTTTGCCGTCAGATGGGCGAGAAGGCCGGCGCCGTGGGTGAAGCGGCAGCCGGCGAGATTTGGCATTCGGCCAGCCGCCAAGCGTTGGAACGGGCCTATACCTTGCGCGATTTCATCGAACAAGATTGGATAACGCCCAGCCCCGTCGCTCCGGGCCCGTGAACCAAGGCGATCTTTGGCCGATGGCTGGCGCGCCGGGTTAGTCGCCTCGGCGCGGCGCGCAGACGGCGTTCAAGGCGCCTTCGAATTCGCCTACGGTAAACGGTTTCTGCAGACGCGGATTACCTCGAAAGGCCTCGGGCAAGGCCCATTGGCCATAGCCGCTGGCCAGGACGAAGGGGATTCCCCGCTCACGTAAAATCTCGGCGACGGGAAAGACTTGGCCGCCTCTGATCGTCACGTCCAGGATGGCGGCGTCGATCAACTCGTCGCGCGCCAGCTGGATAGCGGCATCGAGTTTGCTCGCGGGCCCGACGATTTCGCAGCCGAGCATCTCAAGCATGTCTTCGATGAGCACCGCGATCATGGTTTCATCCTCGACCACGAGAATGCGTCGGCCAATGCAATTGTCGATGGCCGCCTTACTCATCCGGCTCCACTTTCGCGGCGGGAGTGGCGAAAACCTCGACCGTCAGCGGCAGCTCGATGACACAACGCAACCCCGAAGGCAAAAACACCCGTTCGACGGTCGCGTCGAATTCGTAAGCGAGCGCCCGTTCAATCAATGTCGTCCCAAAGCCGCGCCGGGTGGGGGGTTCAACGGTTGGGCCGCTGGTTTCGGACCAAACGACCCGCAGGACGGCTGGGTCGGAGCCGCGGAGCCTTTCCCAAGCAACGTCCAGTCGCCCTGTTGCCGTCGAAAGCGCGCCGTATTTGGCGGCATTGGTGCAGAGTTCATGAATCGCCATCGAGAACGCTAGACTGGCTTTTGGGGTTAACAGCACTTCGGGGCCGTCGATTTTGATCCGGTGGCCGCCATCGCCGTAGGCTTCCAGCTCGGTCTTGACGATGTCGCCCAGAGCGCCGCCGCCGCCGCCGTTTTGAGTCAGTCCGCTGTGCGCCCGCGAAAGCGCGCTGATCCGACCCTCGAGGCCGGCGGCGAAGTTTTCCGGCGTATCTGCGGAACTGAGCGTCTGGGACACGACCGAGGACACCGTGGCCAGAATGTTCTTTACCCGATGATCCAGTTCGCTCAGGAGCAACTGGGCCTGGCGTTCGGCGGCTTTACGCGTGTCGATGTTGCAGACGATGCCCAGCATATGCGTCGGCGGGTCCACGCCGTTTCGATAAAGGTCTCCGTGCCCCGAAATCCAGTGGATACTCGCGTCGGGCCAGATGACGCGGCATTCGAAATGCCATGTCTTATGTCGCGCCACCGCTTCGTCGAAGTGCTGCTTCACCTTCGCCCGATCATCGGGATACACGTGTTCGAGAAACGTTTTCATGCCCCAGTCTTTAACTGGCTGGTCGTAACCGAACGTCCTGTCGTACTGCAGCGAGCGGCGGGAAGTGTCGTTCGCCAAGTCCAGATCCCATTCGCCCAGTTGTCCTGTTTCAAGCGCGAACTTCAGACGGGTCTGACTTTCGCTTAGCGCCTCTTCGATGGCGCGTTCAGCGGAGATGTCGGTGTTTGTGCCGAACCAAATAACGATCCGGCCTTCCGCGTCGCGCATCGGCACGATGCGGGTGAGGAACGGACGAAACAGCCCATCCTTTCCCCTCAGCGGAAAGACCATCTCGAAGGGTTGTCCGGTGGCGATCGATTTTTTCCAGCGTTCATTGACCGCCGGGAGAATTTCAGGATCGTGGACCGACTGCCAACCCCAGCCTTGGTGGGCTTCGAGGGTGGCGCCCGTATAGTCGTACCAGCGGCGATTGAACCAATAAATCGATCCCTCGCCATCGGCCATCCAACAAAGGGTTGCAATATTGTCGGCCAAGACTCGAAACTTCAGCTCGGATTCATGGCGATCATCCTCCGCCCGTCGAAGCCCGCTTATATCGATGAAGGTGATCACCGCACCGTCAATCACGTTATCGACGGTGCGGTAAGGACGGATGCGCATGATGAAGGTCGCGCCGTCCTTGCCGATCTGAACCTCGTGCTCGATGATGGATAGCTTACGCAAAACCGTTCGGACGTCGCGCTCTAGATCGGCATATTTGAGCAGGGTGACAATCTCGGTTATCGGCCGACCACGATCAGCGTCGCGCAAATGAAAGATGTCCGTCATACCGGGCGTGAAACTTTTGATGCGCAGCTCATTGTCGAGGAAAATCGTCGCGATCTCAGTACTGTCAAACAAGTTTTTGAGGTCGCTGTTTAGGCGGGTGAGCAGATCGTTTTTGCTACCCATCTCGACATTGATCGTTTGCAGTTCCTCGTTGACCGATTGCATCTCTTCCTTGGAGGTTTCGAGCTCCTCATTGGAAGACTGGAGTTCCTCGTTGACCGACTGATATTCCTCGTTAGCGGATTTCATCTCCTCGGTGAGGATTTCGAATTCATCGATCGCCGCCTGGAGCTGCGCCTTGGTGGTGCTGAGCTCCTGTTCCTGAGCTTGGGCGTTAGCGTTTATGATCTTGTCGCCCGGCTTGGCATCCTTACGCGTTGCCAAAGGGCCCGCATCCTGGAAGGCCACGACACACATCCCGACGCCGGATTTTCCTTCCTTTAAAGGCGCGGCAATCACCGTTACCGACCGAATCTTGCCCTCGATCCGCAGCGCCAAGTCATTGTTGGAGATCGCCTCTCTTGCGGCGAATACGGCTTTCACCGCCGCGCGCACGGGGGAGCGAAGAGGCGGCTTTAGAATGTCAAAAAGATTGAGGCTCGCCATGCCGGCCGACGGACCCAGATAGTTCCCGATTTCACTGCCGGAAAATCGCAGGACTTCATGTCGACTATCGATGACGACGTAGACCGGCGAATATTTTTCCAACGCCCGACGCGCGCTCCGGTCGATCTGGTCCGCGTTCGAAGGCGGCGTGGGGGCTGTAGCTCTCCACACGGCCGCTGCGGTTGGCGAAATCGCGGGAAAAGCCGTTTCGGCGTCGCAGCGCTGAAAGATGCGGTGCTTCTTATCGAGGGCGGTGAAAAGCGTGCCGTTGCGCGACAAACTTTCCGACGATCCCAGGAAAAGCACACCATCGGGTCGCAGAGCGTAGTGAAAGGTCCGCACCACTCGATCCTGCAAATCAGTGTCGAGATAAATCATCAAGTTGCGGCAGGAAATCAAATCGAGTTTTGAGAACGGTGGGTCCTTGATGACGCTGTGCGTCGAGAACACGCACATTTCTCGCACCGCCTTGATCGGGCAGTAATCTTCGCCGTCCTCGACAAACCAGCGCGCGGTGCGCTCGGCCGAGACCCCGAGCATCGGGGTGCGGTAGCGTCCGGCGCGGGCGAGCGCCACGGCGGCTTCATCGATGTCCGTTCCGAAAATCTGGACACGCAGTGAAAGCCCGCGCCGTTCCAACTCGTCCTTAATCAGTATCGCGATGGAGTAAACTTCTTCCCCGGTCGAGCAAGCCGGAACCCAAATGCGCAGCGAATCGCCCGCGACCTTGCCTTCCAGCAGCTTGGGAATAATCGTCGCCTGCAAGACGCCAAAAGCTTCGGGATCGCGAAAGAACTGCGTCACTCCGATCAGGAACTCGCCGAAGAGAAGCTCGACTTCGCTGGGATTTTCCTTTAGATGAGCGACGTAAACGGACGCCTGATCGATCCGTAGCACCTGCATCCGGCGTTGGACGCGCCGCGCCAAGGTCTTTTCCTTGTACTGGCTGAAATCATGTCCGGTTTTAGCGCGCAGAAGATTGGTGATCTTGGCGAGTTGGGGCGCGGTGTCAAAACGAGTCCCGTCGCCGTCTTTCTGAGAAGCGGTGTAGAACAGGTGTCGCTGGTACTCGACCAGCCTGGCCGACATTTTGTCGACCCCAAGCACAAGATCGACCATGCCGGTCGCCACCGCGCTTTGCGACATCCCGCCCGTGGCTGAATTGACCGAGACCTGCGCGATGGTCAGTCCACCGTGCTCCTTGACGAGAGGCAGGCTCCGCGCGCCATCGCTGCCGGTGCCGGAAAGAATGATGCAGACGGCGTTCTCGCCCTGATCCTTGGCCAACGATTCGAAGAATGTGTCTATGGGCCGGCGGTGTTCTCGGTCCGGCGCCGGTCTCTCGACTCGTAAGGTTCGGGCGCTGATCGTCAGGGTGGCGTTCGGGGGGATGACGTAGATGCAATTTGCGACGACCGGCATGCCGTCGGTCGCCTCCGTCACTGTCATCGTGGTGGTGCGTCCCACCAGCTCGGCCAACATGCTGTTGTGGTCCGGGGCAAGGTGCTGGACCAGGACGAAGGCCATGCCGGTGTCGGCGGGTGTGTTCTGAAAGAAAGTTCGAAAGGCCTCAAGCCCCCCCGCCGAGGCTCCGATACCGACTACCAGCGCGACGGCGCTCTCCGTGTTCGCGCCGCTCGTCACCGGCGTTTCGGCCACGGCGCCGTTGGTTTTCGCCGGCTTGTTCTTGTCTGACTGTTTGTCGGAATCGCCCAAGGCCATCAGCTTCACGTGCTCCGAAGCGGTGTTCCCATGCCCCCTCATAAATGGTCGTTTTTGACCATACTGCAGATGGTCGTGAGAGTCATGGTTCTTCTAAAGGCACTGGCTGGGAGAAAATGTCTAGTTGCGCGGACACCCCGTCCGCGATTTTTGTTTGCGCCGCGGGGCAAGGTCTTGGCGGCGGCGCGCCCGGACGCCGCGAAGCCGGCGCGCGCGCCATCCTTTTTGCTTTTGGAGGCCGATTCAGATTTTGGACGCTTCCGTCTAAATCATCGTGCTCTAGCCTGTCGCTTGCATGCGCAACGCCACCGCCTCGGCGACCTTAATCCCATCGATCGCCGCCGAGAGGATGCCTCCGGCATAGCCGGCGCCTTCGCCGGCGGGATAAAGACCCACGGTATTCAGACTTTGGAAATCTTCCCCCCGAGATATCCGAACCGGTGACGAGGTTCGCGTCTCCACCCCGGTGAGCACGGCGTCGGGATGATCGAATCCGGCGATTCGCCGGCCGAATACCGGCAGCGCCTCGCGGATCGCGGCGACGGCGTAATCCGGTAGGCAATCGGAAAGATCGGCCGGCCGCACGCCGGGCCGATAGGACGGGATAATCGTCCCTAGTTCGCGAGACGGGCGGCCGGCGAGAAAGTCGCTCAGGCGCTGGCCCGGCGCGGCATAGGTCCCGCCACCGGCGATGAACGCCCTTTCCTCCCAATGCCGTTGCAGGTCGATTCCGGCCAAAGCATGTTGTGGAAAGTCCACCGCGGGGGTGACATCCACAACGATGCCGGCATTGGCGTTGCGGGCATTGCGGGAATACTGGCTCATGCCGTTGGTCACCACGCGCCCCGGTTCCGAGGCCGCCGCCACGACCGTTCCGCCCGGACACATACAGAAACTGTAGACCGTGCGGCCATTCGAACAGGCGTGCGAGAGCTTATAGTCCGCCGCCCCCAAATCCGGGTGAGCCTGGTCGCCAAAGCGCGCGCGGTCGATCAACGACTGTGGATGTTCGATGCGGAATCCCACGGAGAAAGGCTTGGCCGCGATCAACACGCCGCGATCACGCAACATGAAAAAGGTGTCGCGGGCGCTGTGGCCGATGGCGAGCACAATGTCGTTGGCCGCAATCTGTCCACCGCCCCGCAAACACACACCGCACACCCGCCGCGTTCCCTTGCCGTCCGTCGCAATCACCAGATCGGTCACCTTGCTACCAAAGCGGTATTCACCGCCCAGCGCTTCAATCGCCGCGCGCAGGCGCTCCACGATGGCGACGAGGCGAAAAGTGCCGATATGTGGATGGGCCTCGGTCAGGATATTCGGCGGCGCACCGGCCTGAACGAACTCTTCGAGCACCTTGCGCCCAAGATGTCGCGGGTCTTTGATTTGACTGTAAAGCTTGCCGTCGGAAAACGTACCGGCGCCACCTTCACCGAACTGAACATTCGATTCCGGGTCGAGGACGCCGTTACGCCACAAGCCCCAGGTATCCTTGGTCCGCTCGCGCACCACCTTACCTCGATCCAAAATGATCGGTCGAAAACCCATTTGCGCCAGAAGCAGCCCGGCGAAGAGGCCGCACGGGCCGGCGCCAATTACAATCGGGCGACGGGTTTCATCGACGCGGGCCTGCGTCACAACCCGATAGCGGGTGTCCGGCGTGGGCTTGACGCGGTGGTCCCCAACCAAGTGCGCCGAAACGTCCGCTTCGCGGCGCACTTGCACGTCGACGGAGTAAACCACCAAGATCTGGGACTTGCGGCGCGCATCGTGCGCACGGCGAATGACGGCGAGGGTGAGGATATCGTCGAGGCTCACGCCCAGTCGAACAGCGACGGCGGCGCTCAAGGCCTCGGGGCCGTGGCCGAGCGGCAGTTTAAGTTCGGTCAGTCGAAGCATGGCGCTTGTTTAGCACGAGGACCGCGCGGATAACCCGGCGCTTGCCGAACTATGGCGTCACGCGGCGAATTCGATCCCCGTCATCGCCTCGGAGGCCGCCCACAAAGTCGCCGCTTGAGCGGGATCGATGGCGTGGGGGCGCACGCCGCTGAATGGGGCGAGGCCGTCGTGCCACAGCGCCGCGATATCGCAATCTTCGCAATACACGCCGCCCTTTCCGACCAACATGGGCGAGGTGGCGCACCACACGCTGGTGGCGGCGCCTTGTTCGACGGTCTTGAACCCGGGATTAAGCTGACCTTGCGCGTCATACCAGCCCATCGCCACCTGTTCCTGCATCGTCAAATGACGTTGTAACGGCGTGCGGATGCCGCCGGGGTGAACGGCGAAGGCGCGAATGCCGAACGGCTCGCCCAGACGATCCAAATGCACGGCGAAAAGAGCGTTCGCCGATTTAGCTTGACCGTAGGCGGACCATTTTTCATAGGGCCGGTGATGGAAGTGCGGGTCCTCGAAATTGACCCCGCCCCGAGCGTGGCCGATCGACGAGAGCGACACCACGCGCGCGCCGTCGCCCGCCGCTTTAATCAGCGGCCACAGTAAAGCGGTCATCTGAAAGTGGCCCAAGTGATTGGTCGCAAACTGGCTTTCAAAGCCACGCGCGTCGCGGGTCAAGGCGTTGGCCATGACGGCGGCGTTGTTAATCAAGATATCAAGCCGTGGGGTAGCCTTGGCCAGAGCAACGGCGAAGGCCGCGATGGAGTCTGGTTCCGATAGGTCGAGTGGCAATATTGCGGCCACTTCGACCCCTGTCAGATCGGACGCCGCGGTTTGGGGGCGCCGCGCGGCAACAAATACCTTGGCCCCGGCGGCCGCCAGAGCACGAACGGTTTCACGCCCCAAGCCCGAATATCCGCCGGTTACCACGGCGGTCTTTCCCGTCAAATCAACGCCTTGCATCACCTCGTCGGCGGTGCTTCGCATACCGAAACCACTCGGAATCGGGGCTTGCTGTGAGGGCATTGGGTTATCCGTGTGCAGCTTGGTCGCGTTAAGCGTTTCGTGGTCCTTAGGGCGCCCGTCGCGGGTTTGCAAAGGGCCGTGCGCCGAGGTTTTCTGGCGATTGGGTCCGATATGGCTATGGCCCCAAATCCTTCGCGCGTCGTATAACCCTTGATCGTCGGCAAAAATCGGCTTGGAGTGAAACATGTCCCCCACCCGGCGCCGATCAATCGTCAGCTTTCTGGCCTTTGGCCTTGGGGCCTCCGTTTTCGGGGCCTCAGCATTGGCGCCGCGTCTTCTTTGGGCCAAGCCCGCCGCGGCGCCGGACGACGACGACGACGCGCCGCCCAATGTTTTTTTTAGCCCGCACGGCCAGCCGTTCCGCGCCAAAACCGGCGCGCCCTATCCCGTCGTGGATTGGTTCAAGCAGGCCGACAAAAATACCGACGGCAAGATCGATCGCGCGGAATTTCTCGCGGACGCGGAAACATTTTTTGGCAAGCTTGATTTGAACCATGACGGGGTGCTCAGCCGCTACGAGGTGCGAATTTACGAGCACAATATCGCGCCGGAAATCCTCGGCGGGCGGGTGCGCGTCAGCTTGGCGGGCGCCGCGCGGTTGTGGTTGGCGCAAGTCGACCGACCGGGGCCGATCGATCCCGGCGGCGGGGGCGGATCGTCGGACGATACGCCGGAGAAAGAACATCTGGACGTGTCAGGCCAAGGCGCGGCGCCGTTCGGCCTGTTCGAAGAGCCTGAACCACTCTTGGCGGCGGACTTGAACCTTGACGGCTTGATTCGCAAAAGTAACTTTTTGAAGGTGGCCGGCGATCATTTTTCCGCGCTGGACATTGATAACGAGGGGTTTTTAACGCTGACGAAACTACCAAAGACGCCGATGCAAAAGTTGGTCGAGAAATCGCAAAGAGGGCGCCGACGCGCTTAGATGCCGCGTCACCGCTTTTGCGCCATGCCGTTTTTTAGCCCTCACAACCGTCACGCATGATGTTTCGCCGGGCCTGCGAGACGTAAAATATCGCATAGGACGTTTTCGGCGAGGCGGTGTCGGTTCGGCTAAATTCACCCAGCGGCTGGACGCGATCGAAACATCGGTTCAAGGCCGCGCGGCCCGCGCGACGGGCAAGATCGACGACCAGGCCCGGTTTCGAAAAATCAATCGTTTGACCGGCCGCCAATGTGGTCCATCGTTCGCGTTCCGTGAGTTGCAGGACGGGCGCGCGTATGGCGTCTTCGTCCGCCAGTTGAGCGGCGGCGCCGTAGCTGAGCGTCCCGATCCAGGCCGCGCCTGATTGTCGGCGCACCGTCTCGAGGCGCGCGGCGAATGTGGGCCAACCGCGAACCGGCGCGGTCAGATCGCCGACCCATCGCAATCTGTCGCTCGAAAGCGCCAGCCCGACGAAGGCTGCCCCGATGATGGCCGCCGCCACAATCGGCGCCGCCAACGCCAAATCTCGCCAGAGGCGGCGGCGGCTCAAGTGTTCCGCGGCGCCGGCGGCGTATACGGCCAAGGCCGGATAGATTGGCGCCGCCCAGTGCGCTTGCACGCGATCGTGCAAGCTATGGACCAGGAGGTAAACCACAAACGGCGCGCTGGTTGCGATCAACGGCGCCATCGCGGGTGTGGTTGGGCGATCTTGCCGCGTCGACGCGATAAAGGCCTTGCCAACAAAGATCGCGATCAGCGGATTGACCAGCAAAAACTGTCCGATCACCAACTCGACCAGATAGCGGGGTGCAAATCGATGCGGTGTGACGCGCCCGAACTGCTTGTGAAACGTCAGCCAATGGTGGTGGGCGTTCCACTCGACGTTGAGCCCAAACAATCCGGCCGCGATCAAACAGGCCAGCCACGGGCCTGATCGACCCAGCTGCGCTCGGAGCGTTGGCGTGGACATCAGCCAGGTGAAAATGCCCGGCGCCAAAAACAACGCTGAATATTTCGACAGGCTCGCGAGGCCCGCCGCGAGACCGGCCGCCACCCACCAGCGCCAGGACGAGGATCTAACCGCGCGCAACACGCACACCAAGGTCGTGAGCCAAAACAAACTGGCGGGCGCGTCGGGGACAGCCAAAAAACCCCCGGCCAGCGGCAACAACATGACATTGAACCACAGCCCCGCGCGCGCCGCCGTTGCCCGGTTTGCGCCCAGCAGCGC
>JANXWN010000119.1 GCA_025351125.1 Caulobacteraceae bacterium
CGGGACGCCGGTTATCGAGATTGAAAGCCTGCTCGCCGAACAGGGGCAGATGCTGGGATTCGAGCCGCCAGTCTTCGGCGCCGCCAGCACCATCGGCGGGGCGGTGGCGGCGGGCTTGTCGGGCCCGCGCCGCCCCTTCAGCGGCGCCGTGCGCGATTTTGTTCTGGGCGTCACGGTGTTGGACGGTCGGGGACAAGTTCTGAGATTCGGTGGCACGGTCGTGAAGAATGTCGCGGGGTTTGACGCGTTTCGCTTAATGGCCGCCGCCTTGGGCTGTTTAGGCGTATTGCTGGATGTGTCCATACGCGTTGTTCCGCGACCGCGTATCGAACGCGCGCTGAGCCTTCAAATCGTGGGAGCCGACGCGACGACACGTCTGACCCCCTTGATGCGCCGCCCGCTGCCGCTCAGCGGCGCCTTCCACGACGGCCAACAACTGCACCTTCGGCTCTCAGGCGCCGAGGCCGGCGTGGCGCAAGCAGCGGCGGAGATTGGCGGCGAGGACCGGCCGCTCGGCGTTTGGGATGATCTTCGCCATATGCGGCTGCCCCTGCTGACAGCGCCGCGCCTATGGCGTTTGTCTGTGCCGCGCACGACCGGTGATCTAGGCATAGACGGTCAATGGCTAGCCGATTGGGCCGGAGGACAACGGTGGCTGGTGACCGACGCGACGTCGGAACGGGTTCGTGCCGCGGTGACGGCGACCGGCGGGCACGCCACTCTATTTCGCGGTGCGGCGCCGGGGGAAGCGGTTTTTACCGCCCTGTCAGCGCCGCTGCTCGCCTTGCATCAACGGCTGAAAGCGGTTTTTGATCCGGCGCGAATATTTAATCCCGGTCGACTGTACGAGGACTTGTAGCAAGTGCGCGCCCAGATCGCCGGTTCCCTAGCCAAGACGGCCGCCGGAGCGACCGCACAGGCGGTGTTAAGCGCCTGCGTACATTGCGGGATGTGTAACGCAACTTGTCCCACCTATGCCTTGACCGGTGACGAAGCCGACGGACCGCGCGGGCGGATTTATCTCATCAAGGAGGCGATGGAAGGCAATCGCGTCACCCGTCACACTCAAAAGCATTTGGATCGGTGCCTCGCCTGCCGGGCGTGCGAAACGACCTGCCCGTCGGGGGTGCAATACCATCGGCTGTTTGATGTCGGACGCACTGTCGTGGCGCAGAACGTGCAGCGACGGTGGTGGGATCGGCTTCGTCGATGGGTTATCCGCAACACCGTGACGCGGCCGGCGTTTGTCGCTCCCCTGATTGTCGCGGCGCGCTTGTTTGGTATGGCGCCCGCGCGAGTCGTGGTCGGAAATAGACCAAGCGGCACGCGCACTCGCCGCATGACCCTTTTAAAGGGTTGCGTGCAGTCCGCGGCGGCGGCGCACTTCAACGCCGCTACGGTGCGCGTGTTAGCATCGGTCGACATCAAGCTAATCGAAACGCCGGGGGTCGGCTGCTGCGGCGCCTTGCACGCCCACCTTGATGACCCCGCGACGGCGCGGCGTCTGGCGCGGCGTAATATCGACGCTTGGATCGCGGCGTTGGAGGGCGGCGATGAGGCCGTGATCGTCAACGCCAGCGGCTGTGCCGCCTTCATCCGCGACTACCCCGATCTCCTGGCTGAAGAGATCGACTATACCGCAAAGGCGCGACGCGTGGTCGAGCATCTGCGTGATCCGAGCGAGATTATCCGGCAAAATCCGCCGACCGCCATGCGCACGCCCCAACACCGTCGAATCGCCGTCCACGACCCCTGCACGTTGCGAAACGGGCCCGGATTAGCAGGCGCGGTGGAAAATTTGCTGACTAACCTTGGCTATGCGCCGCAACCGGTCGCCAATCCGCACATGTGTTGCGGCTCCGCCGGCGCGTATTCGTTGCTGCAGCCCGACTTGGCGGGGCGTCTGCGAGCTGAAAAGCTCGCCGCCCTAACCGCCGGTGCGCCAACCGCGATCTACACCGCCAACATCGGCTGCTGGCTTCACTTGGCGCAAACCTCTTCCGTGCCCGTACGGCATTGGATCGAGGCGGTGGATGACGTGATATAGATTAGAAGAGTCGGCGCGGTAGAATGGAACAAAGATAACTAGAAAAATCAATGACATGTGACGTTAACGTACTGGCGCGCGCCAAGGCGGGGCTCCCGTGACCACCCGATATAACCTCTATTTCTATCAGGATATTTTGCAGAAGATCAGTCCGGTGCTGATCGCGATCGTCGCATTGTTCGCCCTTGTTGTGTTCATTCGCTACGTCAGCCAAAACGTCGGCGCGGAAGCGGTATTTTCTCGAAACTTGTTTTAGCTCTGCTCCTGCTGCTTGGTGTATGGCGGCTACCGAACGGCCATGCTGTCCTTAGGCGCGTTTCATTTGATCGACGTCAATTTTTTCGCCGACTGCTAATATCGCCGCCGGAGACGATGCTTGTCAGGGCGCGCCTTATCCCATTCCCAAACTGTGCGCGGCCGCCTTGTGCGTCACGCGGCCCGCTTGCACGTTCAAACCCATCGCAAAACCCGGATCGTCCGCCAAGGCTTGATCGACCCCCTTGCCCGCTAAGGCCGAAATATACGGCGCTGTCGCCGCGCTCAGCGCATAGGTCGAGGTCAAAGGCGCCGCGCCGGGCATGTTAGCGACGCAATAATGGATCACATCGTCCACAACGAAGGTCGGATCGGCGTGGGTGGTGGCGTGACTGGTTTCGAAGCAGCCGCCTTGATCGATGGCGACGTCCACCAGGACAGAACCCGCGCGCATCCGCCCCAAATCGGCGCGGGTGA
>JANXWN010000350.1 GCA_025351125.1 Caulobacteraceae bacterium
GCGATCCCGCGTTATCGGCCACGTGCTGAGCACCTCAAGTTTGTCACTTGAAATGGTAACGGCGGCGGCGAGGCTAATCCGCGTGCCTGCCCACACCATGCCGGCCAGACCGAACAGGGCGACCGCGCCAAACACAACGCGCCCGCGCCCGACAATGGCTCCGGCCCAGGTGGCAACCTCCGAGGCAATAAATCCCGGCCCCGCCGAAGCCATGGCATAGGCGGTGCAGAGCAGGACGACGAAAAACAGCAGACCCAAAACAAACAAAAATGCGAAGCTCAACAGTCCAACCAAAAGCAGCAGCAATTCGACCCGCCCCAATTGTAGGCCGCCGGGTCCCGGACGTCCGCGCGCAAGCGCCAAGCGGAAAACTGCTCCTTTGGCCATTAAACCGGTAATCACCGCCATGGCCAGCCACGCCAGCGTCGATGCGGCGTGGGGTGTCCGCAGCGCGTTCGCCCACCACAGTCCAGTTGCCAGCCCGCACAACAGCAAACTGGCCCATGCGCTCCGCCACGCCGGCGCTAGAGCCTGGTAGGCCGCGGCGACTCCGCCGGTGATCCAGTCTTTGGCGCCCGATTTTGGAGCGTTCAAAAGGCTTCCGCCGGGTTATGGCGAAGATCAAGATAGGCCCGCGCCCACGGCGCTCCCATGATCGCCAGGGTCGCGCCGTAGATCGGAACAGCCAACACGCCCGCGAAGATCATCACCGGCAAAAGCTTTGAAAGCAGCATCGCCGGGTTTTGCTTGAAAAGTGATGCGGCCGCCTGACTCCCGCCTGCGCTGAAGGCGGTAAATCCAACCCCCATGAATAGGGCGACAATTACGATCTCGACGACGATGACCATAACGAACAAGATCACGAACACGCACAGGCCCATCAGAAACATCTGCCCGGCGCGGCCTTTGGTCAGCGCCCAGGCGTCAAGCAAATGCACCTTGCCGTCGTCCACCATCATCGGACCCACCGCGCTCAACCGAACGGCGACGTAAATCAGGCCCCACAAAACGAGAATTCCAAGCGCCAACCCGACTAGCGTGGTGATAGCGGCGACGTGAAGCGTGCTCAACAAGCCGATAACCAATCCAATCACAAGCGCGATCAAAATCAACGCTATGGAAAATATGATCAACTCACCGAACACAAGGACGAAAACGAGTAATTCGGTCATGCCGAGACGCATGGAGGCGAATCGATTTCGGTCGGGATGAATCACCGCCCGGAAGACGGCGCAATACAGCACGGCGTTTACAAAAAGACCGACAAATTGCAGCAGTATGCTGAGACCTTGAAATTGCATCACGTTGGCGAGAAGGGCCGGGTTTGGTGTCGCGGGAGCGCCGGTGGCGGCTTGGCCGGCCATCTGGGTAAACATCATCTCATACATCGGCGCCATAAGGGCGAAGAATCCCAACAGGAACGCCGTTTGCAGACCACCCCAAATCAGAACCGCCAGCGGCCGGCGGCGTATCAGGCCGAACCCCGAACCAATGGCATCTCCCAACGATATCTCAGCCACAACCTTCGTCTCCCCACATGAAGTCCGCGACTTTCCCCCGCGCGCCGCGCAGCCTAGAAGCCCTCGCCATGACTGACAACACGATTCATATTATCGGTGGCGGGCTAGCCGGTTGCGAAGCGGCCTGGGCCGCGGCGAATACCGGAACACCGGTGGTGCTGCACGAAATGCGTCCGATCGTCGGCACCGACGCGCATCAAACCGACAAATTGGCCGAATTGGTGTGTTCCAACTCCTTTCGATCCGATGATTGGGAATATAACGCCGTCGGTCTGTTGCACGCCGAAATGCGGGCGATGAATTCGCTGATCATGGCCTGCGGCGACGCGTGCAAAACGCCCGCCGGCGCTGCTTTGGCGGTGGATCGTGAAGGATTTGCCCAGGCGGTCACCGAAAAGATCGAGGCTCACCCGTTGATTAGGTTGGAGCGCGGCGCCGTCGACGCGCCACCCCCGGCTTGGCGCAATGTGGTGATTGCGACGGGGCCGCTTACGTCTCCGGCCCTGGCGTCCTGGGTTCAAAGCCTGACCGGCGAGGACGACCTGTCGTTTTTCGACGCCATCGCCCCGATCGTAAACGTCGACAGCATCGATATGTCGGTGGCTTGGAAACAGTCGCGCTACGACAAGGCGGGTCCTGGCGGCGAGGCGGCGGCTTATATCAACTGCCCGCTTGATCAAGCGCAATACGACGCGTTCATCGACG
>JANXWN010000354.1 GCA_025351125.1 Caulobacteraceae bacterium
CCACCACGGTTCGCAGAGCCAGCGATTGTCGCTTGAGGCCGTTCTGCGCCCACGCTTCGTATGAGCCGCCCGCATCGTCAAGCTGCGACCTCGAAAGAAAGCCTTCGCTGACGATTTGTTCGCCGACGTGCCCGCCTCGGCGCGGCTGGCGGCGCCCGTCGATCTGCCGCTTCATGCCGGGGAACTGGCCGTCGAGCGCGCCTTGACCGCTTTGGCGCGCGAGAACCGCGCCGCCGGCGACGGGCCGTTTTTCTGCGGCGCCGGAGCCTATCGTCATCATGTTCCAGCCAGCGTCGACCACTTGATCCAACGCTCCGAATTCCTGACCAGCTATACGCCCTATCAGCCGGAAATCGCGCAGGGCACCTTGCAGTCGCTGTTTGAGTTCCAGACTCAAGTGGCGGCATTGACCGGCTTGGCCGTGGCCAACGCCTCGATGTACGACGGTTCAACCGGCTGCGCCGAGGCGGTGATGATGGCGGCGCGCGTTACGCGTCGTAAAAAGGCGATATTGTCGGGCGGTCTGCATCCGCATTATGCGGCGGCGACCCACACCTTGGCGCATTCGGCTGGTGTCGAGACCCGACGCTTGCCGGCCGCGATCGACGACGAAGCCGCCGTTATCGCCGCCCTGGATACCGATACCGCCTGCGTCGTCGTGCAAACCCCCAATGTATTCGGCACGGTTACCGACGTTTCTAGCATCGCCGCGGCGGCGCACGCGGTGGGCGCCCTATTAATCGTCGTGACCACCGAAGCGGTGGCGTTTGGCTTGCTTAAATCGCCCGGCGAAATGGGCGCCGATATCGCCGTGGCGGAGGGCCAATCGATCGGCAATGGCCTGAACTTCGGCGGGCCGTATGTCGGCCTGTTCGCTTGCACCGAGGCTCTCATTCGCCAAATGCCGGGTCGCTTGTGCGGTGAAACGGTGGATGCCGACGGACGGCGTGGGTTCGTCCTTACCTTGTCGACCCGCGAACAGCACATTCGCCGGGACAAGGCGACCTCCAACATTTGTACCAACGCCGGCCTGTGCGCTCTGGCGTTCACCATGCACATGACCCTGCTCGGCGGCGTCGGCTTGAGCGCTTTGGCGCGCCACAGTCATGCCCGAGCCCGCGCGTTAAAGTCGGCGCTGGCCGCGATCCCGGGCGTCGAGGTGCTTACGCCGCGCTTCTTCAACGAAATGGCGGTGCGTTTGCCCAAATCAGCGACCGTCGTGGTCGAGGCCCTGGCGCATAGGGGGATTTTGGCGGGCGTGCCCTATGCGCGTCTCGATTCGCGCGCCGGATGGGATGACGTGCTGCTGATCTGCGCTACCGAAATGACCCTAGACGAAGATATCGACGCCTTGACCGTCGAATTACAACGGGAGATCGCCGCATGACGTTGCACGTTATGGGACGCGCGACGCGCCCGGACCCGAGCGTCGAACGAGAGATCGGGCCGCCCTTGGTCAGCGCTTTGATGCAGGACGAGCCGCTGATCTTCGAACTGGATTGTTGGCACAAGACAGGTGTGGATTTTCCAGACCAAATCTTTGGATCCGATCGGGACGACTCCGACCTTGCCGGTCTGACCCGCGGCGCGCCCCTGCGGCTGCCGGGCCTCTCGGAACCCGAAGCGGTGCGGCATTATGTGCGCCTGTCGCAAAAGAACCACGCCATCGACTTGGCGCTCTATCCGCTCGGCTCGTGCACCATGAAACACAATCCGCGCTTGAACGAGAAACTGGCTCGTCTGCCGGGGTTTATCGACCTTCATCCCCTGCAGCCCGTTTCGAGCGTTCAGGGCGCGCTGAAGGTGATGGATCGGCTGGCCCATTGGCTGAAAACCTTGACCGGAATGCCGGCGGTGGCCCTCTCGCCCCGGGCCGGCGCGCACGGCGAACTGTGCGGCCTGCTTACTATGCGCGCGGCGCACGAAGCGCGCGGCGATGCCCGTAAAACCGTGCTTGTCCCGACCAGCGCCCACGGCACCAATCCGGCCACGGCCGCTCTGGCCGGCTATCAAGTGCGGGAAATCGCGCAAACAACGGACGGCCGCGTCGATATCGCCGATCTGGCGGCCAAACTCGATGCGGACGTGGCGGCGGTGATGGTCACCAATCCGAACACTTGCGGACTTTTCGAGCGCGAGGTGATCGAAATCGCGCGGCTAACCCACGCGGCGGGCGCCTATTTCTATTGCGACGGCGCCAATTTCAACGCCATCGTCGGGCGGGTGCGACCGGGCGATTTAGGCGTCGACGCCATGCATATCAATTTGCACAAGACCTTTTCCACGCCGCACGGCGGTGGCGGACCAGGCGCCGGACCCGTGGTCCTCAGCGCCGCCCTCGCGCCTTATGCGCCGACGCCCTGGCTGGTTGACGACGGCGTTCATTTGGCTTTGATCGAACATGCCGACGGGGCGGCGTCCGCCGCGCTTGGGCGGATGAGCGCCTTTCACGGCCAAATGGGCATGTATGTGCGCGCCCTGGCCTATATGATGAGCCACGGCGCGGATGGGTTGCGCCAAGTGGCGCAAGATGCAGTGCTCAACGCCAACTATGTCAAGGCGCGGCTCGGCGGGGTGATCAGCGCCGCTTTTCCCGACGGCCCGTGTATGCACGAAGCCTTGTTCGACGATGCATGGCTGGAAGGAAGCGGCGTCACGACCTTGGACTTCGCCAAGGCGATGATCGATGTCGGCTTTCACCCGATGACCATGTATTTCCCGCTGGTCGTTCACGGCGCCATGCTGATCGAGCCGACCGAAACCGAGCCTCGCCGCGAACTTGATCGGTTCTGCGACGCCGTGCTCGATCTAGCGGGCGCGGTAAAGGCGGGAAATGTGGAACGTTTTAAGGGCGCGCCGTTCCACGCGCCGCTGCGGCGTCTCGACGAAACCCGCGCGGCCCGCACGCCCAAGCTACGGTGGACGCCCGTGGACTGACCGGTCCTGCTCAGCCTATGGCGGAAATGCCACTGCGGCGGGCGATTTTTTAAACCTGCGCAATAAAGTCGTGTCGGACCCCTGTTGTCGGCGCGATTGAAGACGATATGGAAGGTTGTCGTCCGGCCTTTGGCGTCTTGCTCGGCTCGCGGCGCCTAAAGCTTTAGGGTCATGTCGTCGGTCAACGTCCAGCAAACCGCTCTGTCGCGCGCCCGGCGCGCCTGGTTGCGGCGTGTATGGCGGCGGATCGGCTTGGTCTTCGGCTATGGCCTCATCGTCATCGGCGTGCCGTTCACGCTTTTGCCGGGGCATGTCGGCATTATTCCGCTGATCGTCGGACTGATCATCGTCTTGCGCGGATCGCGCCTCGCGCGCCGCCGGTTCATCGGTCTACAACGGCGGCACCCGCGCTGGATATTTCCGATCCGCCGACTGCTCCGCCGCGAGCCGGAAGTCTTCCCGGTCGCTTGGCAGCAGGTGCTCCGTGCTGAACGCATCCTGCCCAAGCGTTGGCGCGTCGCGCGCGCGCTACGGCGGCGATTTTTTGGGCGGGGTCACGGCCGTATGTCGGCTTAGAGCACGATGATTTTAGACGGAACCGTCCAAAATCTGAAATCGTGCTGTAAAAGCAAAAGTGTAGAGCCTGATTCAGCGTTCTAAACGCATCAGGCTCTAGAACCCCGGCATGCCCGGCAACCCGGCCAACGGCCCGGCGACGTCACGCATCATTTCGGCCTGTTTCGCGTCCAATTTGCGTTTAGCGTCGGCGTGGGCGGCGATGATCAGGTCGGCGAGGATTTCGCCTTCGCCGGGGGCCAGCAGGCCGTTGTCGATATGCACTCGCGCCAAGCCACCGGCGCCGGTCAAGGTGACCCGCACCATATCACCGCCGGCGACGCCGTCGAATTGCGCTTGTTCGAGTTCGGCGCGGCCGGCCTGCATTTTCTCCTGCATGGCCTTGGCCTGTTTCATCAAAAATCCAAGATCTTTCACGGTCGGTCTAATCCTCGAGATTGGCGTTTTCGTCGTCGACCGCGGAAGTCTCCGGCGCACCCATCTGGCGAACGTCCAGAATTTCGGCGCCCGGGAAGGCGGCCAGCACGGCTTGAATAAACGGTTCCGCCAGCGCGTCGGCGTGGGCGTCGTCGGTGGCTTTGCGTTGCCGCTCGAGCAAGGTTTCCGCGCCACCGCCGCCTTCACACGCTACCAGCCAGGGTTGGCCGGTCCATTCCTTGAGCCGGGAAACAAGGCGGTGCGACAGATTGGCGGGTGCGCCGGGAGCGGCCTCAAATGTTATCGCGCCGGTGCGGAAACTGATCGGTCGAACGTATTTCTCCAGATCGAGCTTCAGACCGACATCGCGAAAGGTGTCGGCCAAAGCGACGACATCCTCAAATGATTGCGGCTGGACGCGCCCGACGGGCTGGGCGACCGGTTGGGCGAGCGGAGCTCGGGCGGCGGACGCACCGCCGCCGCCGCCGGGCCGCGGGGCAAGCGGCGGACCACTGGATTCCACCGATGTTTCTTGGTGCAAGGCCTTTAGCGCCTCTTCCGGTCCGGGCAGATCGGCCGCGTAGGCCAGCCGAATCAGGGTCATGTCGACCGCCGCCGCTGGATCGGGGGCGCGCCGAACCTCGTCCAAGGCTTTCAACAACATCTGCCAAACGCGGGCCAAGACGCCGGCCGACAGGGCCGAGCCTAAGGCGGTCAGCCGCGCGGCCTGATCCTTCGGCAGCGACAAGGCCTCGGGCCCCAAGGCCTTGGCGAGGGAAGCGCCGTGGCAATGTTCCAACAGATCGAGCATGACGGTCGTCGGGTCGGCGCCCACAGCGTAGAGCGCGCGAAAGCCGCCGATCGACGCCGCCGTCTCGCCGCGCACCAAGGTTTCAAACAAATCAATGGTCTGTCCGCGATCGGCCAGACCCAGCATATCGCGCACCACTGTGCCGCTGATGCTCTGACCCGCGTCGACCTGCACCAAGGCCTGATCAAGCAGGGATTGAGCGTCGCGCACCGAGCCCTCGGCGGCACGGGCGATCAGGGTCAAGGCCTCGGGTTCGATCCGCGCCCCTTCGGCCTTGGCGATGGCGGCGAGGCTGGCGACAATGACCGGCGCTTCGACGCGCCGCAGGTCGAACCGTTGACAGCGCGACAGGATGGTCACCGGCACCTTACGAATCTCCGTGGTGGCGAATATGAATTTGGCGTGCGGCGGCGGCTCCTCCAAAGTTTTCAACAAGGCGTTGAACGCCTGGGTGGTGAGCATGTGCACTTCATCGATGACGTAGACTTTGTAGCGGGCTTCGGCGGGGGCGTAGCGCACTCCGTCGAGCAGTTCGCGCATCTCGTCGACCTTGGTGCGGCTCGCCGCGTCGACCTCCAACACGTCCAAGTGCCGCCCTTCGATGATCGCGGCGCAATGGCGGCCCTCGATAGCCAAATCCTCGACGCTGGGCTGATGAACCGTATCGCTTTCATAGTTCAGCGCCCGCGCCAGCAGGCGGGCCGTGGTGGTCTTGCCCACCCCGCGAACGCCCGTCAGCATAAAGGCATGCGCGATACGTCCCGTGGCGAAGGCGTTTTTAAGCGTCCGCACCATGCCTTCCTGGCCGATCAGATCGTCGAAATTGCGCGGTCGGTATTTGCGAGCCAGAACGGTATAGGCCGCGGGCGTGGCGTCGTCCGTGGCGGGCGCGGTCGTTACGCCGGGCGCGGCGAACATGTCGGATGCCCCCTCTTCGCGCTCGAGCGGTTCAATCTCGAGCGTGGCTTCCTGATCGGTCATGAACCTATTGCGACTGAGGAGAAGTGGAGACCGGCAGACGACCCGGAGTAGATTCGTTACGGCTGCTTCCTTCCGGACCTGACCGGGTTGGCGAGGCCTCCGCCCATCGCCGATCTCCGCCCCCTATATCGCCTGTGAGGCGCCCGGGCGCAAGCGGGGGGCAGGGGTGAATAGCAGGCTGTTCAGCCAAAAAGGATCGCTGCCCGCCGAGCGGTAGGGGGCGATGAAGCGTCGGGCGCCCCCTACGTCTCGCGCGAGAGGGCGCGATCCACTTCCCCCAGCCATCGGGCAGAGAAAGATTCAGCAACGCGCTTCTCTTTCCCTCCCGGGGGAAGCGACTGGGCGTCAGCCGAGCAGTAGGGGCGGCGAAGTGGCGGGCGCCAAGACAGCCGACTGGCGTTGCGCCGCGATGTGATGGCGATTTGCGGTGGGCGGTGAGGCGAAAGGGTTGGGTTTCCTTGACGTGGGGCGACGCGCTAAGAGGAAGCCATGCCCCTGACAGCCTTCACCAATACTTTCGCCGGCAACCCGCTCGATCGCGCCAGCGATCGGCGCACACAGCCCCGCTGGGTCGCCGACCGGCTCGCGGGCCCGCAATCCTTGGCTATCGCCATCTGGAACGGCAAGCCGCTCGTCGAGGACGCCAAAGAGGGCGGCGGCGTCCAAATCGCTTATTTGGCGGCGGGGATGGCGCAAACCTTGTCGGGCGGCGCCGAGCGATTGCTATTCTTGGGCTTATGGCAGGAAATCGCAGTGTTTGCGGTAGACCTCGACGGCGCCGCGGATCCCGCCGACGGGCCCTTGCAAGGATTGGGCCGCTTCGAGGATTTGCGAAGCATTGCTCTCACCCTGCCCGCCGCCGACGCGGGCATATTGGCGACGGCTAAATCAATGTTCGAATGGCGGCGCAAACACCAATTTTGCGCAGCCTGCGGGGCGCCGTCCGTGGTCGCCGAAGCGGGATGGAAGCGAATCTGCCCCGCATGCAAGGCCGAACATTTCCCGCGCACCGATCCGGTGGTGATCATGTTGGCGGCAAAGGGCGAGCGGTGCTTGTTGGGACGTCAGAAAATTTGGCCCGAACACATGTATTCGGCCTTGGCCGGCTTCTTAGAGCCAGGCGAGACCATCGAGGAGGCTTGCGCCCGCGAATTGTTTGAGGAGGCGGCGTTGCGCACGCGCACGGTGCGCTATCATTCCACGCAACCGTGGCCCTACCCGTCGTCCTTGATGATCGGTCTGATCGCCGAGGTGGAGAACGACGACGCCGTCGCCGATCAGACCGAACTGGAAGAAGTGCGCTGGTTTACGCGCGACGAAGCCCGCGCCATGCTGCGCGGCGAAATCGCCGACGCGAAAGCGCCGCCGGCCATGGCGATCGCCCACCAGATCATCAAGGCGTGGGTAGAGGATAAGGAGGGCTAACCTAACGTCCGGCGCGAAACGCGTCCGCCGGATACACGCCGAGGACTTCAAAATGATCGCTGAAGAAGTTTAATTCCTCCAGCGCCAGGGCCAAAGCCGGCTCCTTCGGGCGACCGTCGACCTCGGCGTAAAACAGCGTGGCGGTGAAAACGCCGTTTTCCATATAGCTTTCCAGCTTGGTCATGTTGACGCCATTCGTGGCGAATCCGCCCAGCGCTTTATAGAGCGCCGCCGGAATATTGCGGACGCGGAACACGAAACTGGTGACGCAAGCGACACCGGGGGGCGGGAGGGGCGGATCGCGGTCAGCCGTCATCACCAAAAAGCGCGTCGTGTTGTGCGCTTCGTCCTCGATGTCGCGCATGACGATGTCGAGGCCATAAATCTCCGCCGCTAAAGCCGGGGCGATGGCCGCGCGCGCTGCGTTAGGGTGAGTGGCCAGAGCCATGGCGGACCCGGCCGTGTCGTGCGAGGGTTCTATCGCTGCGCCTAATTGGCGTAGAACGCGTCGGCACTGACTGGCGGCGAACGGCATGGTGATCACGGTGAGCACATCGTCGATGCGCGTACCGGGATTGACCATCAGCTGAAAATGGATCGGCTTGAACAACTCCTTGATGATGCGCAGGCCCGACGAGGGCAGCAAATGGTGCACGTCCGCGACACGTCCGACGAGAGAATTTTCCACCGGAATCATCGCCAACGCGCAGTCGCCCTGCTTAACGGCCTCAAACGCGTCTTCAAACGCGGCGTGACCGACCGACTGGTAATCTGGATAGTAGGCGCGGCACGCTTCGTCGCTATTGGCGCCGGGTTCGCCTTGAAAAGCGATGCGCATCGTGGTCATCGGGCTTGGTCCTCCAGGCGTGCGGCGAAATCGCGAGCGCTCGCCAGATCGGCAGGGGTGTCGACTGAAAGCGGCGCGAGAGGCACGACGCTCGCCCAAATCGAGAGGCCCAATTCCAACGCGCGCAACTGTTCAAGGCCCTCGCGGCGTTCCAACGCCGAGGGCGGCGCGCCGGTGAATGTTGCTAAGGCGTCGCGCCGATAGGCGTAAATGCCGATGTGACGCCAAATCGGCGCGTCGCCATACAGGGCCGAGCGGGTGAAGTAGAGCGCTTTTCCGCAAGCGCCGCCGCCGTTCAGACTGACGACGGCCTTGACAACATCGGGGTTGACGCGGTCTTCCGCGCTCAATTCCGGTGCTATGCAGGTCGAGATATCGCACGCCGGTTGCGTCGCCAGCAGGTTGGCGCAGGCGATGATAACCTCGGGCGACACAAATGGCATGTCGCCCTGCAGGTTAACCACCGCGCGGCTCGCCGCCCGGCGGTTGCCAGGTAAACCCCTCGCCGACATCGGCGGCGTTCCGATGAT
>JANXWN010000396.1 GCA_025351125.1 Caulobacteraceae bacterium
CTTGCGGATCGTTGGATTGATCGAGTGGGCGGTGGAATTCGCGGTGGCCTATTTGAAACCTGGCGGAGCGTTCATATCAAAGGCGTTTCAGGGCGGCGAAACCGCAAATCTGTTGGCATTGCTTAAAACCAATTTTAGCAACGTTCGGCACGTCAAACCCAAGGCCAGCCGGGCGGAAAGCTCGGAACTGTATCTACTTGCGACCGGATTTAAGGGCAAACCGCCGCGATAGGCGATCAGGGCTTCCCCCGCCGGCCTCCCGCGACTATATCCGGCCCGCAAAATGGAGAGTCTCATGGAGATTCGTGAAGGTCTTACCTTCGACGACGTTTTGCTTGAACCAGGCCCGTCCGACGTCATGCCGACGCAGGTGGACACACGAACGCGCTTCACCCGCCATATCAGTCTGAATATTCCGCTGGTCTCGGCGGCCATGGACACTGTCACCGATAGTCGTCTAGCCATCGCGATGGCCCAGGCCGGCGGCATGGGTATAATCCACCGCAATTTTTCGGTCGAGGAGCACGCCGACCAAGTGCGTGAAGTTAAGCGCTACGAGAGCGGCATGGTGATCAACCCCCTTACCATCCACCCCGACACCACATTGACGGAAATTCGCGCCATCAAGGCCAGCCGGCATATTTCCGGGTTTCCCGTGGTAGAGCGGGGAACCGGCAAGTTGGTCGGCATATTGACCAACCGGGATATGCGGTTTGAGCGATCCGACAAGGCTACCGCCGCGTCCCTGATGACAGCTGAGGGCTTAGTGACCGTTCGCGAAGGCGTCAGTCAGTCGAAGGCGCGGGAATTACTGCGCAAACATAAGATCGAACGGTTGATCGTGGTCGATGACGACTTCCGCGCCGTCGGCTTGATCACCGTCAAGGATATGGAAAAGGCCGAGGCCTATCCGCTCGCCGCTAAGGACTCAAAAGGTCGCTTGCTAGTTGGCGCCGCGTCGACGGTGGGCGATGCGGGATTTGAACGTTCGCTGGCTTTAATCGACGCCGGCGTGGATGTCGTGGTGATCGACACCGCCCACGGACATTCCAGTCAGGTCGCGATCGCGGTCAAACGATTGGCGCGCGAAAGCAACCGCGTTCAAATCGTCGCTGGTAATGTCGCAACTTATGACGGCGCTCGGTCGTTGATCGACGCCGGCGCCGATGCCGTGAAGGTTGGCATTGGGCCGGGCTCGATTTGCACCACGCGTGTCGTCAGCGGCGTCGGCGTGCCGCAATTCACTGCCGTGGCGGAAGCCGTGCGCGCGGCGGCGGCATCGGGCGTCCCGATAATTGCCGACGGCGGCATCCGGTTTTCAGGCGATCTGGCCAAGGCAATCGGCGTCGGCGCATCCAGCGCCATGATGGGTTCGATGTTCGCCGGCACGGACGAGGCTCCCGGCGAGGTGTTTCTCTATCAAGGTCGCACATACAAATCCTATCGCGGGATGGGTTCTCTTGGCGCGATGGCGCGGGGTTCGGCGGATCGCTATTTCCAAAAAGAAGTCTCGGACGCCCTCAAATTGGTGCCTGAAGGAATTGAAGGCCAAACGCCCTATAAGGGCCCAATCGCACCGGTCGTTCATCAGTTGGTCGGCGGCCTCCGGGCGGCGATGGGATATGTCGGAGCGGGTGATATTCCGACATTCCAGAAAAAGGCGCGGTTCGTGCGTATCACCGGGGCCGGTCCCCGCGAGAGTCACGTGCACGATGTCATGATCACCCGCGAGGCCCCCAACTACCCCAGCGCGGTCTAGCGCTCATGCGTGACGGCGGACGGATTGCCGCCGCCCTTGCGGTTTTGGCGGACATGGAAGAACGTCACAAGCCAGCGCGGTTGGCTTTGAAGTCGTGGGCGAACGACGCGCGATACGCCGGCGCGAAGGACCGCGCCTTTGTGTCCGGACTTGTATTGGATGTCCTACGCCGTCGCCGGTCATTGACGTGGCAAATGGGCCTAGACACCGCGCGATCACGGGTTTTCGGCGCCTTGGCCTTGATCTGGGGCTGGCCCCTCGAACGTATCATGGCGGCGGCGAGCGAAGTCCACGGGCCTGGGGCGCTCAGCGTTGCCGAGGAGACGGGGCTATCGGTCCCATTATCACTCCAAGAGGCGCCCGCTGCCGTGCGCGGCGACTACCCGGACTGGTTGGAGTCACATATGCTCCGCGCCTATGGCGAAACGCGCGACGTCGAGGGTGAGGCGTTGGCCGTCCGCGCACCGATCGACCTGCGTGTGAACATCCTAAAAACTGACGTCGTCCGAGCCTTAAAAGCTCTGGAGCCCTTTTCACCGGTCGTGCTCGCGCGTGCAGACAACGCGATCCGGATCATCGCTCCCGCCTCGAGCGATCGCGCCGCGCCGGTCGAGTCCGCGCCGGAATTCGAGAGGGGTTGGTTCGAGGTGCAGGACCTCGGTTCGCAGATCGCGGCATTAACGGCTGGCGACATTCGAGGTAAGCAAGTGCTCGATTTTTGCGCTGGCGGCGGCGGCAAAACCCTCGCTCTAGCGGCCGCAATGGGCAATTCCGGGCAACTTTATGCCTACGATGCGGATGCGCGCCGTCTTACCGATACAGTGCGGCGCAGCCAGAGAGCGGGCGTACGTAATCTGCAGGTTCGTTCACCAATACACGCTGACCCCCTGAGCGGCTTGGAGGGAAAAATGGATTTGGTGTTCGTCGATGCGCCTTGCACGGGGTCAGGAACGTGGCGACGACATCCCGACGCGAAATGGCGCCTGACTGCCGATCAATTAGGCCGCAGAATGGGTGAACAAGACAGCGTGTTAAATGCCGCCGCGCCTTATGTGAAACCCGGCGGACGGTTGATTTATGTCACCTGTTCACTGTTTGCCGAGGAAAATGAAGATCGCGTGGCGTCGTTCGTCTCACGCTTCGCCAATTTCGCCACCGTCGATGCGCCGCTCCGTCTTACCCCACGCATCGACGGCGCCGACGGTTTTTTCATCGCAATTTTCGATCGCGCCGGCTGAGGTTTGCGAAATCACCTTCATGCGGCGTTGCACAATAGAGGGTTTGTCGCTATTATGCCCCGACATTTCCCTCATCCTCAAAGCGAGAGTTCATGGCCCGCGTCACTGTCGAGGACTGCGTTCAGCGCGTTCCCAATCGTTTTAACCTGATCCTTCTTGCCTCGAATCGCGCGCGGGCGATCGCGGCCGGCGGACCCCTGACGGTAGATCGCGACAATGACAAAAATCCCGTCGTCGCCCTGCGGGAAATCGCCGAGGATACGGTTGATCCGACCGAAATCCGCGAAACTCTGATCAGTTCGCTGCAGCGCGTCGACGAGCACTCGGAGGCTGAGGAAGAAGCGGAAACCTTGGCTCTTCTGTCGGATTCCAGTCACGCGCAAATGAGCGAGCAGGATCTAATTCGCGCTTTGCAGAGCGACCGCGATGGCGGTCAGGAGGAGCGCTACTGAGCCTCGCGGGCGTCCAGGACACCCCTCAAGCTCCCGGCACTGTCCGCAGCGCCGTCGGCGCCCTAACGCCCGGAGCCAAGCTGGCGACGCCGCCGCGCAAATTTCTCCGCCAATACGAATTGGTGGACCGCATCCGCGCCTACAACCCCAGCGTCGATGAAGCCCTGATCGACCGCGCCTATGTCTACGCTGTGCGTATGCACGGTACGCAGACCCGCGCGTCAGGCGATCCGTATTTTGCCCACCCCATTGAAGTTGCGGGAATTCTCACCGATTACCGGTTGGATACGGCCACCATCGTCACCGCCTTATTGCACGATGTAATCGAGGACACCGATGTCACGCGGGCCGATGTCGACCGTCTGTTCGGTGAGGAAATCGCCGAACTCGTCGAGGGGGTCACCAAGCTCTCCCGTTTGGAGGCCACCGCTGATCATAAGCGCCAAGCGGAAAATTTGCGGAAATTCATCCTCGCCGTTTCGAAAGACGTGCGGGTGCTGCTCGTCAAACTGGCGGACCGTCTGCACAATATGCGCACATTGGGTTTCATCAAAAGTGCGGCCAAACGAGAGCGGATTGCGCGCGAAACCCTGGATATTTACGCACCGCTTGCTCGCTCGATCGGCTGCCATCGCATCTGCACCGAACTGGAAGAACTGGCGTTTACCCACCTCAACCCCGTCGCCCGCGATGCGATTATCCGTCGATTGGATACCTTGCGAGCGGGTCAGGGCAAGGCGATCGTGCTGGCCAGCGAAGAAATCGTCAAAAGACTTGATGGTGCGGGCATCGCCGCTCGGGTGGTCGGGCGGGAGAAAAACGCCTATTCTATTTGGCGTAAGTTACAGCGAAAATCACTTGGTTTTGCACAACTTTCCGACATTTACGCTTTTCGCGTCGTGGTTGAGACCGAAGAGGACTGCTATCGTGCTTTGGGTGTCATCCACCGCACTTGGCCAGGTGTTCCGGGACGTTTCAAAGATTTCATTTCAACCCCGAAACAAAACAACTACCGCTCGATTCACACGACCGTCGTAGGTCCTCGCGCGATGCGTATCGAACTGCAAATTCGGACCGAGGCCATGGATCGCGTGGCCGAACAAGGGGTGGCGGCCCACTGGCGCTATAAGAATGAGACCTACGCTTTTGATCCCGAGGCGGCCGCGGCGGCGGGGGGCGCCGATCCGTTGGCCAATTTGCGACAACTCGTTCAGGTTTTGGATCAGGGCGGCGATGCGGAAGACCTGCTCGAACACGCTAAACTGGAAATGTTTCTCGATCAGGTGTTCGTCTTTACGCCGAAGGGCAAGCTCATAACGCTGCCGTCTGGCGCCATGCCGCTTGACTTTGCCTATGCCGTACACAGCGACGTTGGAGATACCTGTTTAGGGGTCAAGATCAACGGCGAGCTGCGTCCCCTGCGAACGGTGTTGGTAAACGGCGACGTGGTCGAAGTGGTTCGTGGCGGCAAGGTCCAGGCGCCGACCGATTGGCCGAGCCTGACGATCACTGGCCGGGCACGATCCGCCATCCGGCGGCATATGCGTCAGTTTGAGCGCGATGAATTCCTTCGGTTGGGCAAGTCGTCTTTGGATCACCTATTCGAACGCGCGGGCAAAGAACGCGCCGCGGTCTCTTTACGCCCGGCGCTGGATCGGTTTGCCAGCGCAAGCGAGGCCGAACTCTATGAAGCGGTTGGGCGAGGCCGCATAACGCCGGCGCAAGTTCTGGAGGCGGTGTTTCCGGGACTGACCGAGACCGATAAACAGGCGGCGGTCGCACGCCGACGGATCGATGCGCAAGCAGCGCCGTTATTCGTGCGGGGCGGGGGCCTCGCGCCGGGCGTTACCTTTTCTATCTCGACATGCTGCACCCCGATGCCGGGCGACCGTATCGTGGGCATTGTTCAACCCGGTAACAGCTTGGCCGTACACACCATCGATTGCGCTGAGTTGGCGCAATACGAGGATCAGGAGGATCTCTGGCGTGATCTACATTGGACGCCGGAAGCCGAAACCGCGACGGTTTCCAACGCGAAATTGCACGCCACGATCGGAGACGCGCCCGGTGTTCTTGGGCAAGCCTGCACCATCATCGGCGAGGCCGGTGGCAATATCACCGGCGTCAACATGCGCCAACGTCACGCCAATTTCTTCGATGTGGTTTTTGATCTCGAAGTTAAGGACGCCCGACATTTGACTCACATCGCCGCCGCCTTGCGCGCCTGCCCGAACATCGAGACCGTCGAGCGCGCTCAGCGCTGAAGCAAAGCGTTCCCTCGCGCGTGCGACTGCGCTATCGGTAGCCCTATGACCCTCGCCGTTGGTTCGCCCGAAATTTCGTTGCGCGCGTTGCGTCTGGGCGTAAATATCGACCACGTCGCCACCATCCGCAATGCGCGCGGCGAGGGTTATCCCGATCCGACACGCGCGGCGGAGATCGCGTTGGCGGCCGGCGCCGACGGCATTACCGCCCATCTTCGCGAAGATCGTCGACATATCTCCGACGCCGATATCGAGGCTTTGGCGGCCCTTACGCGTCGGCGCGGTCGCCCGCTTAACTTTGAGATGGCGGTGACGCGAGAAATGGAAGCCATCGCTCTGGCGCATCGACCGCATGCCGCCTGTTTGGTGCCCGAGCACCGCGAAGAGGTAACCACCGAAGGTGGATTGGATGTCGCGGGCCAACACAATCGCGTTGCGCCAACCATAGAAGCGCTAAAAGCCGCGGGTATTCGCGTCTCGTTATTCATTGAATCCGCCGGCGATCAAATTGCGGCGGCGCACGCCGTCGGCGCGCAGGTGATTGAATTGCATACCGGCGCCTATTGTTTGGCGGTGCGCGAGCGGCGCCTCGAAGCGCCCCGTCTCTTGGCTGCCCTGAGTGAAGGCGCCGCTCAGGCGGAGGCTTTGGGTTTGGAGGTTCACGCCGGTCACGGCATTGACTATGAAACGGTCGGCGCGATCGCGGCGATACCGCAGATCGCCGAACTCAATATCGGCCATTTTCTGATGGGAGAGGCAATTTTTAGCGGCTTAAGCCCCGCCATCCGGCGTATGCGCGCGCTGATGGACGCGGCGAGAGGCTCCACGGCGTAATGATCCTCGGCATCGGCGCTGACCTGAGCGACATCCGACGCGTCGCCGCCACGCTGGAGCGGTTCGGCGATCGATTCACGCATCGGATTTTCACCGAAACCGAACGGGCCCGTTCCGAGCGTAAATCGGATCGCGCTTCCAGCTACGCCAAGCGATTTGCAGCTAAGGAAGCCTGCGCCAAAGCACTGGGAACCGGTATGCGTCGGGGCGTGTTTTGGAAAGATATGGGCGTGGTCAACGCACCTTCGGGCCAGCCGACCCTCGCCCTCACCGGCGGCGCGGCGAAACGCTTAGCCGCGATGATCCCCGACGGAAGCCGCGCCGTTGTCCACCTTTCACTAACTGACGATCACCCTTATGCGCAGGCGTTCGTGGTGATTGAAGCGGTTCAACATGACCGGTAATTCACCTGCCGCGCGCTTGTTCAATGCGGCTCCAACGTTTAGCACGGCGGCCTACCTTTCCCGCCGCCTCGGCCGCCAGAGCAAACATCAACAATGACACGATCGAAGATCACCCGCGCCTCGCCGGCGAAGACCTTGACCCCTGCGCAGGAAGTGATCGAAACTGTGAAGACGGTGGTTTACGCGCTGTTAATTGCTTTTGTTATTCGAACCCTATTTTTTCAGCCTTACACTATCCCGTCGGCGTCGGAAGAACCGAACCTCTATCAAGGCGACTACATCATCGTCAGCAAGTGGTCGTACGGCTACAGCCGACACTCGATTTTGCTCAGTCCGCCGTTATTCAAAGGTCGTCTCCTTTTCACACCACCCGCGCGGGGTGACATCGTCGTTTTCAAACTGCCGCGTGACGGCGAGACCGACTACATTAAGCGGCTGATCGGCCTACCCGGCGACCGTGTACAGGTCCGCGCCGGTCAACTCTACATCAATGACAAGCCGGTCGCCGAGCACGTCGAGCGC
>JANXWN010000400.1 GCA_025351125.1 Caulobacteraceae bacterium
GCGATCCAAGACCGCGCCGTCGTGCGTCGGCAACGGTTCACGCGCTCGCGAGGAGATATCCGCCTAAGGCTTCCGCAACGGGATCAAGGCATGAAAAACCCCTCCGAAGCGCCTGAGGCTCGGGAGGGGTGAATACGTCAGATTTCCGATAGCGGAAGCCTTAGGCGGATATCTCCTCGCGAGCGCGTGAACCGTTGCCGACGCACGACGGCGCGGTCTTGGATCGCGGCATGAGTTGGAAAGTGGTGGTCGACATCCGGCATTTCACAAAAAAACGGGGGATTTCCCGCGGAAGGTCGGTTGGCTAATCCCCGGCCTGACAAAAGTCAATCATCCGCCACCGATCTTGGGAATCAACACGACCTCGCTGGCGGGTGTCAAGGCAATGTCGCCGGCCTCCTGGTGGATGTCTCCGTCCACGGCGATCGCCAGCTTGCGGTGGATGTGCTCGCCAAGGCCAGGATAACGCGCGTCGAGCGCCCGGATCAGTCGCGGCACGGTGTCGGCGTCGACGTCAAACAGCGCCAATCCGCCGGTGAAATCGCGGATGCTGGAACATGTGGCAACAACGCGGGGCACGCCGCGCCCTAGCGTCCTACGAAGGCCGCGGGGCGTTTTTCCAGAAAGGCGGCGACGCCCTCTTTGTGGTCCGCCGATTTGAAACAGGCCGATAAGGCTTCGACGTGCGCCTGCATATGGTCGGTGACGTCGCGTTCCAGGCCGCGCCAGACCAGGCTCTTCATGGCGCGCAACGACAGGGGAGAGGACTTTAGATAGCGGCGTGCTTCGGCGCGGGCCGCATCCATCAGGTCTTCGGGCGCAACGATAGCGTTGGCGTAACCGATCTGGCCCGCTTCGGCGGCTTCCAGAAAATCACCGGAGTAAAGCAACCGCAACGCCCGCGAGGGTCCGATCAGGCGCGGCAACAGCCACGAGCCCGCGCCGGTGTCGGGCACCAAGCCGCGATGGGCAAAATTCCAAGCGAAGCGGGCGCGATTGGTGACGATGCGCACATCGCACTGACTGGTGAATTCCGCGCCCATACCGACGGCAAAGCCGTCGATGGCGCCAATCACCGGCTTTGGGCAGGAAACGATCGGCCACCAGACATCGTGTTCGTGCGCCGCGCCGCGAACGCCGCGCGTTTCACCCGGAATGGTGGCCAAATCGGCCAAGTCTGTTCCGGCACAAAATGTTCCGCCCGCGCCGGTTACTATCACCACCCGTACCCGATCATCCTCGCCGGCCTGACGCACCGCCGCGATGAAGGCGCCCAGCATCGCATAGGTCATAGCGTTGCGCTTTTCGGCGCGGTCGATGGCGATGATGCCGATCCCGTCATCCTCGACGGCGTAGACGATATGATGGGCGGTCATGGGCGTTTCCTGCGCAATGGTTTGTCCGCTGAATTGATCACGACCCGTCTCGCGGACTCAAGCGCAAACTGACGAGGCGGCGCGGGCATTGCGAATTCGTGCCGAATGGGTCACCGGGACGGACAGGAGCTTCAGGGATTTTTCGACCCAATGATCTTGAGAGTGAAGCAAACGCCATGGAATTGAAAACCACCCGCTACGACGTTCGCGACGCCGTCGCGACCGTCACCCTGTCGCGGCCCAAACGGCGCAATGCCTGGACCGGGCGGATGCACACCGAGTACCGTTGGTGCTTGGCGCGGGCGAACCTGGACCCGACCGTGAGGGTGATCGTCGTCACGGGCGATCCCGACGGAAAGGCGTTTTGCGCCGGGGCTGACTTAGGCGCGCTCGAAGGGCATGCGGAAAAAGGCCGGTACGATCCGGGCACAGCCGACGATATCGCCAATCCAGGGTTTGGGACCGATCCCGCTTTCGATGCCAATTTCGCCTATCACTTCGGCCTCGACAAGCCGGTGATCGCGGCGATTAACGGCGCGGCGGCCGGGGTCGGGTTGGTGTTGGCCGCCTTCGCCGATCTGCGTTTCGCCGCCGCGGGCGCAAAGTTCACCACGGCGCACGGTCGCTTCAATTTTCCAGCCGAGTTCGGCTTGTCGTGGGTCTTGCCGCGCATTATCGGCCTGACCCACGCCAACGATGTCCTGCTGTCGAGCCGGGTGTTTACCGCCGAAGAGGCGATGGCGATGGGATTTCTCAACAGAGTTCTCCCCGCCGAAGAGCTATTGACCACGGTGATCAGCTACGCCCGCAACCTGGCCGCGTCCGTTTCACCAGGCTCGGCGCGGGAAACCAAACATCAGATTTACCGCGATCTCCATCGCGACGTGGCCGGCGCCGTGGCCGACGCCGAGCGCCTGCTCGAAGACATGATCCGCCACCCCGACTACCGCGAGGGCGTGAAGGCGTGGATGGAAAAGCGCGCCGCCGATTGGCGCGGCTAGGGGCGCAACTCCAGCACCATATTGAACGGCGTCTCGGTCGCGCGGCGCACGCGCGTAAAGCCCGCCTCGTGCGCCACTTGCGTCAGGCGCGCCTCGCCGGCCTGAGCGCCCAGAGCCAGCGCCACTTCCTGACTCATGGACGCCGGCGTGCAGATCATCGCCGAAGCCGAGTAAAACATCCGCCCGACGGGATTGAGGTTGTCGCTCAGATTGTCGCAAGCATTAGGTTCGACAAGCATGAAGGTCCCATCCGCTGAAAGCCGGCTTTTGATGTGTCGCGCGGCGCCGACCGGATCGCCCATGTCGTGCAGGGCGTCGAAGATGGTAATCAGTCCATAGCCGTCACCTGGAAAATCCTTGGCTGACGCGGTTTCGAACGTCACCCGACCGGCCAAACCCTCCTCGACCGCCCGCGCCCGGGCGCGTTCGATTGACGGGGCGTGATAGTCGAAACCGACGAAGTGGGAATTGGGAAAGGCCTTGGCCATGACAAGGGTGGATGCGCCGTGTCCGCAGCCGACGTCGGCGACCGAAATGCCGTCGTTCAGCTTGCTCTCGACCCCGTTGAGCGCGGGAATCCAGGCGCTGACCAGATTGGCGTTGTAGCCCGGTCTGAAAAACCTCTCCGTGCCGCGAAACAAACAGGGGCAATGCTCATGCCAGCCCATACCGCGCCCGGTCTTAAAGGTTTCGGCGATTTTGGCCTCGTCCTGAAACATCGCGGAGATCAAATCAAATCCGCCGGCCATGAAAGCGGGACTATCCTCATCGGCAAAGACCATGGCCTGCTCGTCGTTGAGCGAAAATCGCGCCGTCGGGGCGTCGTAATCCACATAACCGCTGGCCGCCTGGGCGGCCAGCCATTCGCGGACGTTGCGCTCGTTCAGTCCGGCCTTGGTCGCCAAGGCCGCGCTGGTCGATGGTCCGGCGTCCGCCAGCGCTTTGTAAAGGCCCAACCGATCACCAAGCACAACCAGAGAGGCGGACATCGCCGCCCCCATATCGCCGGCCATCTTACCCATGAAAGCCTGAAGTTTGTCGGGGTCTGTCGCCATCGC
>JANXWN010000411.1 GCA_025351125.1 Caulobacteraceae bacterium
CAGACCAAGCCCCTTTCCGACGATGGCGTTGATCATAAAGTTATAGTTGATCGCCATGGCCGCCTGGGTGGACCAGGCGCCGCCATCAGCTTCGCCGCGCTGGGCCAACCGGATGTCGGAGCGGTCACTTGCCTCTACGTCGGCGAAGCTGATGGCGGCGCCTGGTCCACCCAGGCGGCCATGGCGATCAACTATAACTTTATGATCAACGCCATCGTCGGAAAGGGGCTTGGTCTGGCCCACCCCTGTTTTGGCTCGACCATCGCCCTGACCCAAGAGACTCTCGCGCGGATCGGCGGCTTTGCGGCATTCAAGGACCGATTGGCCGACGACTATGAGATCGGTCGGGCGATTCGCGCTTTAGGGCTAAGCGTCGCCATCCCACCGATGACCATCGCCCACCTTTGCGCCGACCGCACCCTGCGCGATATGATCGCTCATGAACTGCGCTGGGCGCGCACCGTGCGGCTAATCGATCCGCTCGGCTTTGCGGGCAGCGTCGTGACCCACGCCGCCCCGATCGCCCTGCTCGCCGCTCTGTTTTTAGGTTTCCCACCCCTCAGCCTGGTTCTGATTTTCGCCATTCTAGGGGTGCGTATCGCCGCGAAATTCGTTATTGACGCGGCCACCGGCGCGCGGGCCGGGCCTTGGTGGCTTCTTCCGGCGCGCGATGTGTTATCCTTCGGCGTCTTTCTGGCCAGCTTCGTCGGCTCGTCCGTCGAATGGCAAGGTCGCCGTTTTCGGGTGAGTCGCGACGGCTTGCTCACCCCCCGTTAAAGGTTCTCCGATGCTCCGCACTCTGTTCATGCAAGCCCCGTCGTTCGACGGTTTCGACGGCGGCGCCGGGTCGCGCTATCAGGCCAAGCGCGAGATCAAGTCGTTTTGGTATCCGACTTGGCTTGCCCAGCCGGCGGCCTTGGTCGGGAATAGTAAGTTGGTCGACGCCCCGCCGCACAGACAGTCTTTGGCCGATGTGTTGCCGATGGCGAAGGACCACGACCTCGTGGTGCTGCACACGTCGGCCCCGTCGTTCGCCTCGGACGTCAAGACCATCGAAGCGATGAAGGCGGCCAATCCGAACCTGAAGGCCGGGCTGATCGGCGCCAAGGTCGCGGTGGACGCCGAGGGCAGCATGAAGGCCGCGCCGGCGGTGGATTTCGTCGCCCGCAACGAATTCGATTTCACAATCAAGGACGTCGCCGACGACAAGCCGTGGTCGAGCATCGAAGGGCTGAGCTATCGCAACGCTCAAGACGTGATCGTGCACAACGCCGACCGCCCGATCCTGGAGAACATGGACAGCCTGCCGTTCGTCACGCCGATCTACCAGCGCGATCTGAAGATAGAGAACTATTTTATCGGCTATCTCAAGCATCCCTATATATCGATCTACACCGGTCGCGGCTGCAAATCGCGCTGCACATTTTGCCTATGGCCGCAGACCGTCGGCGGCCACCGCTATCGCACCCGCAGCGTCGGCCACGTGATCGAGGAAATCGCCTGGGCCAAGAAAGCCTTCCCGCAGGTCAAGGAGTTTTTCTTCGACGACGACACCTTCACCGACGACCTGCCGCGCGCCGAAGCCATCGCCAAGGAGCTTGGCAAGCACGGCATCGACTGGTCATGCAATGCCAAGGCGAACGTACCTCGGGAAACCCTGAAAGTTCTAAGTGATAACGGTCTGCGCCTGCTGCTCGTCGGCTACGAGAGCGGCAATCAGCAGATCCTGCACAATATCAAGAAGGGCATGCGCATCGACGTCGCCGAGAAGTTCACCAAGGACTGCCACGAAATAGGCGTCAAAATCCATGGGACGTTCATTGTGGGTCTGCCTGGCGAGACTAAGGAGACAATCGAGGAGACCATCAATTTCGCGCGCCGGATCAATCCGCACACCATCCAGGTCTCGCTAGCCGCACCTTATCCGGGCACGTTCCTATACGATCAGGCGGTCAAGGAAGGCTGGCTCGACGCAGAGCACGCCGAACTGGTCGACGACCACGGCGTGCAGATTGCACCGCTGCACTATCCGCATCTTTCGCACACTGAGATCTTTGACTCGGTCGAGACCTTCTACAAGAAGTTCTACTTCCGCTCGGGTAAGATCGCTTCTATCGTAGGTGAGATGGTAACCCAGCCGGATATGATGAAGCGTCGCTTGCGCGAAGGTGTCGAATTCTTTCAGTTCCTGCGCGAGCGCAAATTGGCATCGTAAGCACGGTCGTTCCTTCA